>JAUIHU010000717.1 GCA_030432175.1 Verrucomicrobiia bacterium
AGGTCAGCCAGGCGCTCATCCGACATTTCCTTGTTGGCGTGCTTGCCCACAGCTTCAAAAACCGAAACGATATCTACGTCCTTGTCTTCAAAACAACCCGGCAGAATCGTTCCACCATAAACAAAAACAGAAGGGCGATTCAGACGCGCCAAGCCCATCAAACAGCCTGGCATGTTTTTGTCACAACCACCAATTGCAACGATCCCATCAAATCCCTCACATCCTGCAACTGTTTCGATCGAATCAGCAATAACTTCACGTGAAACCAGGGAGTATTTCATCCCTTCGGTTCCCATGGAAATCCCGTCTGAAATAGTGATCGTATTAAAAACAACAGCTTTACCGCCATTTTCATTCACTCCTTGGGAGACATGCACAGCCAATTGATCAATATGCATGTTACATGGAGTGACCATGCTCCAGGTAGAAGCAACGCCGACTTGAGATTTCTGAAAGTCTTCCTTTTCAAATCCGACCGCGTGCAACATCGCTCGGCTGGCAGCTCTCTCGGCGCCATCAACGACAATCGCGGAATGCGCGCGTTCCAGGCTTTGGGTGGTGTTGTTTTTCTTGCGGCTGGATTTTGATTTACTCGATTTCATAAATGCCATTTTCAATGGGAATGAAATTAATTTCTAAAACGTGTTCGTAACCCTGTTCTAAATGCCCGTTGTTTTAATCACGCCGTGGCCGGAGCAGAATCGCTTTCATAAATGAATCCTCTACTTCCACGCTTCGCGTTTCCACTTCCGGATCATCCTTGAACTCCTGATGAATCAACCATCGGTCATAGGAACTCATCGGTTCCAATTCAATGATATCTCCCCACTCACGAACCGCCTTGGCCGCTTGTTGAGCTTGTTCAATCAATTGACGCTTGGACTTCTGCCGATACCCTTCAACATCAACAACCACCTTGGGAGCATCTGGATCCGTTTCAAATACCAAACGGTTCAGGATATATTGCAAGTCATTCAATGTCCGACCTCCACGGCCAATCAGCCGTGTAGAGTCATTTGTCAGGATATTCAACACCGGAGTGGTATTATCGTCCTGAACCTCAACGTCACCATCAATTCCCAACAGACTCAGCATGTCTTCGAGAATGACTATTGGTTCCTCAGTCTTCATAGTAAAATCCAGTCAGGAATCCGTTCCAATAACCTTTAAAGTCCGGCAAATGGAAGCCAAAACTTCTGTAACCACCGGGCTTTTCAGGATTTGTCTCAGGATTTCTTTTTATTCTTCTTCTTGGACAGAGGAACCGGATTTGATTTTACCGGAGCATTCTGCGGCTTGCCAGTGGGTCCAACAGGATCTGTCTTGGTCAACTTCATCTGCAAAATGGAAAGCAGGTTCTGCACAGTCCAATACAGTGTCAAACCAGCCGAGAAGTTGTACAGAAAGACCATAAACATCAACGGCATGTACTTCATGATCTTCTGCTGAGTCGGGTCCACGCCAGGAGATGGCGGAGTGGTTCTCGCCTGCCAAATCATGGTCGCTCCCATAATCAAAGGAAATGGATTAATCGGAAAGTTCAGCCCGGGAATAAAGGCCACTGTGTCAGCTTTACTCAAATCACAAGCCCAAAGGAATGAGGCGCCGCGTAATTCCACAGCGCTCCGCAACATGGTAAAAAACCCAAAGAAGATCGGCATTTGTAAAAGCAATGGCAAACATCCGCCAAATGGATTGACCTTATGCTCTTTCCAGAACTCCATCATCTTCATCTGGAGTTTTTGCGGATCCTCCTTGTACTTCTCCTGAAGTTCTTTCATCTGGGGTTGCAGGGCAGCCATCCGTTTCATTGACCTGGAACTTGCCGCTGTCAATGGCCAGAAAACCAGTTTGATGATGATGGTAATCGCTACAATCGCCCATCCGTATGATAGCCCGAAATGATTCAGACCATTCATTCCCAACAACAAACCTTCTGCAATGATTCCAAAGAATCCAAAATCCATCACCAGACTGAGATTGTTGTCCATTTCGCTCCCCAGGCGATCCAGTGTCGCATATTTGCGAGGTCCTAGATACAGGGTGTAAACGCGTTCAACAGTTTCTCCTGGCTGCAGAATCTCTCGGGGATAAACCAGACTCACCTGGTACCCAGTGGTTTCCTCGGGGTAGGAGGCTTCTGTCACAGTTCCATCTTCAGAATCCCCTTCAGCGCTGATTGCGTCTGCCAGAAATTCCGGACGCGACAATGTTTGCTTTAACGCGCGAACTGAAGGAGCCGCTTCCTCCGGGACTGCAATCATCGCAAAAAACTGGTTATGAGCTGCCGCCCATTTCACATTGTCGGCGCCGCCAAGGTAAGCGGACCTGGGCTCTCCGGGAATACAACCCAGAGTACGATTAGCAAACCAGCCCTCTCCGACACGTTCTGCGTCCTGGCCATTGTACCAGATCAGTCCGATGTTTTCCCCACGACCACCTTGCGCCCCAATTGGAGCAGCGGCGCCTACAAGAAAATCATG
>JAUIHU010000718.1 GCA_030432175.1 Verrucomicrobiia bacterium
TCGCCATCGGAAAATACCATTTCCAGGGCGTGCTTGTTTCTTTTTGGATCTGTTCGGTCGTCAAAGCACGAAGTTCTTTTAATCTTTTTGCTCCGAGAGCTTCGGCAAATTTTACGCCCGTCTTTTCGGCTTCGGAAAGTTCTACGACGCGGGGATTTGTCGGAGTTGAAAGAATCGATGACATAGTTCCGATAGCGCCAGGCCGCTGGTGAAGGGTAATCCGCAGTTTCTCCGGCGGTGTCCGCATACCTCACCACATCCAGCCAATGACGTCCCCAGCGCTCTCCATAACTTTGTGAATCCAGCAGTCGCTGAATCAGACTTGCCCAGGCGTCGGGCGATGTATCATTCAAAAACATTTCCACTTCCCTGGCGGAAGGGGGCAAACCGGTCAGATCAAAAGTCGCCCTGCGGATGAGTGTGGTCCTGGATGCCTTTTCGGAGGGTTCAAATCCCGCAGCTTCCTGGCGGGATAGTATGAACAAATCAATAGGGTTTTGCGCCCAGTTCGTCGCAGAAACCTCAGGCAGATCCGGTGCGCGGACAGGTTGGAAAGCCCAATGCGACTCCATGTCCATGCCATGTGAAGCCACCGTGAGCAAAACTCCAAAGACCCAACCCCAAGCGCTGATATTGTTGGTTAAGCGGTTCATCGGGAATAGGACTTAAATTAGCAGATCCCGCTTTTTCCGTATAGAAATCTTTGGAAGATTGGGTGGAAGTTTGGGTGTCAAAAATTTTCTATTTGGGATACAAAAAACGGGCAGTTGAAAAATTCATTAATCGTTCATACGTCTGTAGTGAACGACGTCGCATTCAGTCCTGACAGAAAACGGCTTGCCTCCGCCGGTTGGGATCAAACCGTTCGAACATGGGATCTCAATTTCGACCTTACAGGTTTTTACAGGTTTAACAGTAATTTGGGTGTGAAATTTTTAATACCATAAAACACTTCACGAACGCTAACCGACGATCGAATCCCGGGTGTCAGAAATCATCACATCTAATGGGTTCTATTTAACCTTCACGGGCATATAATTTCCACACCCGGAAAGTAGGTGTGGTAGCGGGATACGTCGCGAGTGAGAATTGGAATCTTCAATACAGCGGCGTGGGCTCCGATAAAGAAATCCGGTAAAGGCGATGTCTTGGATCCATTTCTTTGGCGGTAAACACGAAAAGCTTGGGAAGCAAGAAACAAGGCAGTGCGCGGGAGTTCCTGAAACCCTAAGCCGAGAAAAAGCATCAACTGATCCACTTCCTCACATGAAGTCTTCTGGTAGCAAAGCTCTGCATAAATGATGGGGTTGATGATGAGACAACCTGTTAAACGCTCGAATTGATTTGCCGACCATAGCGACCACTCAGGATCTCCAGCCATGATATCAATAATTACATTCGAATCAGCCAGGACATTTTCAGTCATCGCCCCGAAGCTCCATCATGATCTCGTGAGTGGATTTTCCCTCGTACCGATCTTTCCAGGTTCCTTTCAAAGCATTCAGTCTTTCTCGCATTTCCTCAGGTGAGCCTGGCGGTTGAATATTGTCAGCTTGATTCACCGCTTGGGCCAAAATCGACCGCGCCTCCGCTTCCATGGAAATCTGATGAGCGGCAGCTCTGAGACGCAGTTTACGCTTAACCTCTTCATCCAGGTTGCGAATCGTCAATGTCGTACTCATGACCCTATGCTAGCATTGCTAGCAATTCAGGCAATACTGAACAACTCATCAGCCAATCTTTGACACGCAAAAATTTCTCATATGTTGATGGAGTTGATGTAGGAAATCCTGAAGGTCCAAATGGAGGTTGGAATAACAACGGTCAAGCGCCACGAATGATTGGAGCTGTTATAACTGGGGAGGTATCTTGTGGATTTTTTGAAGGAATTATTGATGACGTGAGAATTTACAATCGAGTATTATCACATAAGGAGGTTCAGGAGATCTGCGAATTCCAGCCATCAGGCGATTGAGTGTGTTTGATCATTTAATCACACCCGATGGGATTTATACTATTTCCAGGTTACCTTTTTTGTGTGTCAAACAATCGTCAAAAAATCGCCATTCAGCGGTGCATCCTGCCTTCTTGCATACACGATTCACTAAGCTGGGGCTTCATGTTCCCAAAGTCCGAGCTGCTCTGGAGTTTTTGGGTGTCAAAGATTTTTTGTCATTGGCTGGTGTCAAAGATAGAACTCGCATGCGGCTTCATCTGGATGTTTTCGGATATTTTTGACAATTTAATATACCAAGGACATGAGTCGGCGTGACGTATGATATATTGATCTGTCTCTTTTTATTAAAAATGGTAAGCAAGGATTCTAGATTCAAATGAATGACAATCAAATATTATATCTGAAGCGCATCAGGTATCTAACAATTTTCGTTATCGTAGGCTTGATTCTGAGTGGGGTCACCGCATTTCCGTTGCTCACTGAAGTGGAATGGATGATCTCTGTGGTTTTGGAACC
>JAUIHU010000039.1 GCA_030432175.1 Verrucomicrobiia bacterium
GCTTCTTCAACCTCATACAGCGCATCCTGATCTGAAGAAAGCAGACTCAACGCAAAATCACGATCAAAGTTGTCTGTGCCCGAGTCTGCCATGTGCAGACTGTAGCCGGACATTTGTTCAGCCGATTCCTTAGCCAATCCATCCATTTGGGACACGATCTGTTCCCGTAGAGCGATCAGGGCCCTGTAGTACTTGCGCCATTCAGTCTTTACTTCTTTGGGAGTGTATTCCTTGATCCCGGTATCGAGAGCAAGATCTCCAAGGATAGAAGCAGCTGTCGCCGACTGAACTGTTGCTGTGGAGACAGGTTTAGCTTTCACCTTGGGAGCTGTTGACTCTTTCGGTTTAGCGGCTGACTTTTTGGCAGGAGCGTCGGATGCGGCTTTGTTTGAAGTCGCTTTGGGTTTGGTCGCAGCGGCTTTTTTGGCCGTGCCCTTCGTGGTTTGTTTTTTGGTTGTCACGCTTCAACCTGATAGGAATTCAATAAATTAAGGTTTTTCGGCCTGAAATCTGCATTTAAATTCCAGATTTGAATTAGAATCCAGATTTCAAGCCGACTGCTTGGATTCAGAGATCAATGATCCTCCAGGAATTTCGTAAATATAATCACTCATTTCCCAGATAACTAAATCTCCTGAATCGGATTGCTTTTGACGAACCATCAGGTCAAATGTTCAAAAAATCCAAAGCCTTCTGAAAATTTATCACATTTGGCTCGCTTGAGCTTGTGTTTAGCGCAAGCAAGCGATTGGGCCTGACAGGGATCAAGGCGTGGAAATCTAACAAAAAAAGCTTTTTCCGCCACAAAAAAATGTGGGGAATTGAAATTGCCAGAATTTCAAGGCTGCTGATGGCTTGATGTCCACCGCATTCAGATGGGTTCCGGACCGCTCTCAATCATCGCGTAAGCATTATGATTGTGAATGCTTTCGAAATTCTCAGCTTCGATTCGATACCAGGTAATATTAGCATTATCCTTGAATTTCAAAGCGACATTGCGAACCAGATCCTCGACAAATACTGGGTTTTCGTAAGCTCTTTCAGTGACATGCTTTTCATCCAACCTCTTGAGCAGCGAGTAAAGTTCGCTGCTGGCTGAGTCTTCGACCCAAGCAATCACATCTTCGATCCAGATAGGTTCTTTAAACCTTAAAGCAGTCGTAACTTCTCCTCTTTGGTTGTGGGCGCCGTATTGACTGATGGCTTTGGAACACGGGCAGAGTGTCGTGACAGGGGTCTTAACTGTGAGCACAAAGTCGCTTTTGGATCCAACCAGGTTGGCTTCGAATTTGGCGGTGTAATCCATCAAGCTGGCCCTTTGAGTCACTGGAGCCTTTTTTGAGAGAAAGAACGGGAACTCCATTTCCAGGTGAGCTGCAGTGGCGTTCAAGCGGCGCTGCATGGACTGAAGCATGTCTGGAATATTGCCAACATGAATCATATCCCCGTGCTCGTTCAAAGTTTCCAGAAAGCGACTCATGTGAGTGCCTTTAAATTCCCGAGGCAAATCAACAAACATACCGATCACGGCAATAGTATTCTGCACAGAATGGTCTTTGTCCTTTAACTGTATGGGAAATCGGAGTCCACGAACACCTACTTTATCAATGCGAATATCCCGGGTGTCCGGTTCATTCTGCTTGTCCTCCATGAATGCGCCTGGCTGGCGGGTGTCTGCTGACGCTGATTTCATGGTATCCGTCTCATGAATTGACATGGTTGATATGATGCCGCTTCGATCAAGTGTGGTTTAATTGGAATAACAAGTTGTTTCTGCTCAGAGCGAACAAGCGGCAATAATGTCAAGATCCGCTCTTTGCATGATGACGTTCGTCACATTGACATTGAATCGCGAATATAACCATGCCAGCAGCTATTGTAAAAAAAATTGAATTTGTGATGCAGCTGATTTTCAAATACCTCGGAAAACGTGGGCTGACACTCCTGTTGTCAATATTTTGGCTTTCAGGGCCAGGTTTGTTGGCTTTACAGGCTCAGGATGAAACCGCCTCGGATTCTAAACCAGCCTACACGATCGCTTCATATAACGTTGAGAATTACCTGATCCGACCCACAGAACGGCGATCTGACAAACCATTGGCCGGCCAGAAAAAAATTCAGGAAGTTTTACTGAAAGCCCGTCCGGATATTGTTGCGCTGCAGGAAATGGGGTCCCGAGACGCTTTGGAATCATTGCGGCAAGCGTTGAAAGATCAGGGATTGGTTTATAATTACTGGGATCACACGACTGGCTATGATCCGGATATTCATCTGGCGTTGTTGAGTCGTTATCCCATTACCGGAAAAACTCCTCATTCCAGACTTTCCTATCGACTGGACAATAAATCGCTCCAGGTGAGTCGCGGCTTTCTGGAGGCCGTGATTTCCGTCAACGATGATTACCAGCTGACAGTTATGGTGGCGCATTTGAAATCGAAACGACCTGTCTCAGTTGCCGATCAGTCGGAAATGCGTTTGATGGAAGCGCTGGAGTTGAGGCGAATCGTCGATGCGAGACTGGAGGCAGATCCAGCAAAGAATATCGTCGTGCTTGGAGATATGAACGATACTAAAGATTCCAGACCAGTGCGGGCATTGATATCGCAGGGAAGATTCAGGATGAAGGATGTTCGTCCGGCCGAGCGAAACGGGGATAATCTGCCTAATCCCAATCCCAGATACGAACCCAGAAATGTTACCTGGACCCATTACTACGGGAAAGAAGACAGTTACAGTCGTATCGATTACATACTGGTAAGTCCTGGGTTGGAGAATGAATTGAAGGATGGCAGCGCCTGGATTCCGATGGTTCCAAATTGGGGGCAGGGGTCGGATCACCGATTGATTATCGCTGGTTTTTATGCGGAGGATCTGTAAGTGGTTGACCTGTGTATTTCAAAAAGACAAAGGTGTTTTTAATTGAAAATGTAGTGGATTGGGTATTTAACGGTGATTCGTAGACATGGAAGAGCGCTGAGATTTGAGATTCAAATATGAGCCCTGAAAAAGATTCCAACAGCCAAGAGATAGAGCAGGAACTCTTAGCGTTAGTAGCCAGGCACACCAATAATTTGGTTCTGATTACTGACGCCACGGGGCACATAGTTTGGGCGAATCAGGGGTTTACTCAAATCACAGAATACACCTTGGAGGAAGTGTATGGCAAGCGGCCTGAGCAAGTATTGAGTGAGCCTGATGATACTTTGGAATCTGCGGTCTGGGAGCCATTGGAAGAGGCAAAAAAGTTCAATATTGAGGTCAGAAACCAGACGAAATCCGGCAAGGAATACTGGTTGGCTATTGAAATCCAGAGCGCTCCTTCAGAGCTGGGGCAACCCAGACTGATAATCCTTGGGGCTGACATCACCGAGCGGAAAAAAGCGGTCCGGGCGCTGGAGATGCAAAACAAACGATTAAGGCGTTTGTATGAAATTTCTACTCAAGCCAAGTTGCCGGTGGAAGAGCAGATTCGCCTGGCGTTTGGGATGGCTTGTGACAGTTTGAAAGTGAGCCGTGTCGCTGCCAGTAAAGTGCAAGGGGATCTGGTAGCGCGCATATATGAATGGTCCAGAATATTTGGTTTTGTCACCAAATCCCACCAAATTCCTGAACTGGGAGGCGCAGCGCCTCAACAGGACCATGGAAAGCATGGCCTGAACGCATTAACCAGCACGTTGGAAGGTGTCATATGGAAAGGCAACCGCCTGGTGGACTCATCTCATCTTCCGGAGAATATCAGCCACGAGTTTTCGAAGTTTCCATATTTCATAGGAATCCCGCTTTGGGTAGGAGGTAAGAGATTTGGGGCTCTGATATTTTCCAGTGAAACCGTCGGAGAGGGCTTTACAGAAACAGATCAGGATTTTGTGCGTTTGATGGGGCAGTGGATCAATAACGCCATGGAACGCCGAGTGGTGGAGGCCGAATGGGAAAAGGCCAAAAACGAAACCGAGCGGATGGCTCGTGAGGTGCATGCCGGATCTGAGGAATTGAAGCAGGCGTTGATCAAGAATGAATCCTTGATCAAGGAAGCCGAGCAGGCTGCAAAAATGAAATCCGAATTTCTGGCATTCATGAGTCATGAGGTTCGGACTCCGATCAATGGAATCACCGGAATGGCGGACCTTTTACTGGATTCGGGATTGGATCAGGATCAGAGGGAAAGCGTACGAGCTATTCAATCCTGCGCTGAAGACTTGCTTACTATTGTCAATGACGTGTTGAACTTCTCCAAAATAGAAGCTGGAAAAATGGAGTTGGAGGAGCGCTTGTTTTCTTTGCGTGAACTGGTTGAGGACACTGTGGATTTGTTTGGTCCGAGCGCTGCGGCCAAAGGGTTGGAGATCAATTCTTTTATTGATAATACACTTCCGGAATTTCTGTTGGGAGATCCAACCAGGCTGCGGCAAATCCTGGTTAATCTCGTCAACAATGCGGTGAAATTTTCGCAGGCTGGAGAGGCTTTTGTCATTGTGAGTTTGGATCCGAAACTCAAGCAGGGGCGTGCGGGCGCTGATTCTCAGCAGATTGGATTGCGGTTTTCGGTTTGGGACACAGGTCCTGGGATTCCCAAGGACAGGATTTCTAAACTCTTTCAGCCATACAGTCAGTTGGATGCCTCGACGTTTCGTACGCATGGAGGTTCCGGGCTTGGTTTGGTAATATGTCAGCAGCTTGCCAGTCTATTGGGTGGCCGAGTCTGGGTTGAAAGTGAGGAAGGAAAGGGAGCGACGTTTCATTTCACGGTTGTTATGAAGCGTGTCTCGGACTCTGGGCAATCAGGAGGGGCATTGATACAGCCTGTTCCGGAAGAATTGAAAAACCAGCCTGTCCTGGTCTTTTCCAGTCACCGAAGCAACGAAAACCTTCTGAAAAGCTACTTAACCGGCTGGAAAATGAAAGTAGCCCACACCGGTTCAGTGCAGCAGGCATTGAAATGGATCAAAGGCAGTTCACCTGAAAGTATTCCGTGGGTAATTGTTGACACGCCTAACCGACTGGATGTTTCGTCGGCTGACTTTTTGCGTCCATTTTTCAGTTTAATCGCTGCCAATCCCGATCGACGCTGGGTTGCTTTGACGTCTCAAGTCAATGAGCAAACCAAATCCACTTTAGGACAGTTTAAAAATGCGGTCTGGATGGCAAAACCCATTAAGCCCAAGTCGCTGCTTTCCGCAATAGCACGAGTCATGGGAACTGAAATCGTTGATTCCAGCGCGCCTCAGCAAAAGGATCAGCATGATATTAAGCAGACAGGGGCAGAATCGACTGGGACGGGACAGGAATCTCAACAGGAAAGTCCTTCATTTGAAAACAAACTTCTACTGATTGAGGACAATCCGATTAACCAGAAAATCGGATCTAGAATACTTGAGAAAGCTGGTTGGGAAGTTGATGTTGCGTCCAATGGGGATGAGGTCAAGGAAGCATTGAAGAAATCAGCATATAAAGTTGCTTTAGTGGATTTGTGGTTACCTGGTATGAATGGGCTGCAAATCACCCGATATATCCGTGAGGAAATACCGGCAGATAGACATCCCGTCATCATTGCTTTAACGGCGCATAGTTCAGAAGAAGAGAAAGCGAACTGCTTGAATGGAGGGATGGACGCATTTATGACCAAGCCTATGAAAATCGCTGAACTGGATAAAATACTTGCTTCAGTTGTTTCCAAACAGCGTGTCTGACTAAGAAAAGGATCTCTGACGCTGGTTGCATGCATCAGGGCTTTAAGGTTGGAGATTGAGATCAAGACAGCTTTCTTGTTGATTTTTTGGCCTGTTATGGCCATGCTGCGGGCGTTCAGTTTGATCCAGGGCGCATTCATAATGCCCTTGAATATACCCATCAATCCAGCACAATTTTTCTCATGGACAACCTTTGGTCCCATACCCTGATTCATCATCTGTGGAGTGAATTCAAAATCCGGAAACATTTCAAATATGTGATCGCTCCTCTGAAAGAGGTCACCCTTGAAGGAGTGACTCTGGATGTCTCGATGATGTCTCCAATCATGAAGAACAACCTTCTGGAAGGACGTTATGAAGTTCAGGAGCGACGATTGAGTGAGGCTTATTTGAATGCGGAAGATTGTGTGCTGGAAATTGGGGGCGCGATTGGTTTTATAGGATTATTTTGCCAAAAAAAAATCGGTATTAAGAACTACGTTACGGTTGAGGCCAATCCAAACACGTTGGGTACGCTGAAAGCTAATTACAAAAGAAACGGGTTAGAGTCGGAGGTTTGGCATAAGGCAGTCGCAGGTGAGTCTGGTCCGGTGAAATTGAACATTGGTAATGAGTTCTGGGAGAATTCACTTCTGGATAATACCGAAGACTCAGCCAATGAAACGGTTGAAGTGGAAGGGCGCACATTAAACCAGTTGGTTGAAGAAGCTTCGTTCACAGTGAACACGCTGATCATAGATGTAGAAGGAGCAGAACAGTTCATTGATTTTAAACAGGTCCCGGATTCTATCGAGAAAATCATCATTGAGGTGCATCCAGAGTTCATCGGGGTGGAGAAAGTTTATGGGCTTGTGTCTGACCTGATTGTGAAAGGATTTCGAGTTTTGCAGCAGGAGGATCAGACTTTGTATCTGCACAGAATGAAATCCAGCGCTTCATGAGTCAGCGAATTATCCACGTCCCGCGTCGCTTTGTTCGAGAGGAATGGGGTGGCACTGAAACGGTTGTTCTTGAGATTTGTAAAAGCCAGTTAGCTCTGGGCGCTTCTCCTGAAATCTGGACTTCGATGGCGTTGGCAAATTCACGCCATGAAACCATGTCTGGTGTTCCGATTCGGCGTTTCCCATATTGTTACCCTTTCATTGGGTTGAGTCGGGACGAGAAGCTGGCCATGGATAAAAAGGGAGGAAATCTTCTGTCAATGTCCGCTTTCTGGGCAATGTGGCGATCGAAAGACGTACGTCTTTATCATGCGCATGTTTTAAAACGTCTCGGAGGAGAAGTTCGCACCGCTGCCAGGTTGAATAAAAAGCCGTACGTTGTTTCATTGCATGGAGGAATCTTTGATGTGCCGGAGGAAGAGCTGACGGACATGATGAAGCCGATTGAGAACAAGTTTGAGTGGGGGAGGTTGTTCGGAGCTTTGTTTGGATCCAGGCGGACTCTTGAGGATGCTGATTATGTGATCTGTGTAGGAGCGAATGAGGCGGAGGCGGCGCGAAAGAGTTTGCCGCACGATCGGGTCGATTATTTGCCCAACGGTGTGGATACTGAAAAATTTGTTTCCGCTGATGGAATGGCGTTTCGCAAGACCCATGGTATTCCCGAAGACGCATTCCTCCTGCTGACACTCAGCCGCCTGGATAGTCAGAAAAACCAGATTGCACTGGTAGAGGCTCTGGCGAAGTGGAAGTCATTGCATCCAGATCAGGCTCAACGCGCCAGAGTGGTCTTAATCGGACCGCAGACACAACCGGCATATGTTGAAAAGCTCAAGCAAAAGATCGCCGAGTTTGGGCTTCAGGATCAGGTAATGATTTTGCCTGGGATGAAAACGGATGATCCGCAGCTGACTCAGGCTTTTCATGCTTGTGATGCTTTTGTATTAACTTCAAGACATGAACCTTTTGGAATTGTCGTGCTGGAAGCGTGGTCCAGTGGGAAGCCGGTATTTGTGAATCAGGTTGGCGGTTTGAAAACATTGGTGAGTCATGAAAAAACAGGGGCGTTTTTTAATTATGAAACGGGTGGGTCGGATGAATTAGCGGCGCTGCTTCAGCGTGGATTTGAGAACCGGGATTGGTTAAAACAAATGGGCGAAGCCGGACGAGAGGAGGCGCGTCAAAATTATGACTGGAAACAAATCAGCGCCCGGTTGGAGGGGATTTATCAAAAAGCAGAGGAGTGTAGAAGGGTGAAGGATGAAGGATGAATTTTTTGGAAAACGTTCTATCAAGAATGACCTCCTAGCCCTCTGGGCGGCCCCTGCGTAGCGAAGGGCGCTAGCCCTGGTCTCTGGGCGGCACCTGCGTAGCGAAGGGCGCCAGCCTTGGTCTCCGGGAAATGATGATTTCCGTTAAGGTGATTTTTTATTTTTGTTTATCGATGTCTGCAATCTATTGAAATTTTCCCACATGGATTCCAGATAATCTTTACCGTCTGATTGTGTGGAAATGATTTCGAATACCACGGGAGTTATTCCACGATCTTTCAGGCCGGATGCTACAGTTTCAGCCGGTTCTCCTTCCCAAAGCATCCATTTGGCAGGGTGTTCTTCCAGGATCTGATCCAATTCCTCCCAGTCGGATGAACCCAACTCTTGTCCGGGCTCCCAGTGCACACTGCGCAAATTGAGTTCGTATCGCCGGCCAAAGTATTGGTAGACCGGATGCGAGGCTAACCAGGGTTCATTAATCTGTTCAGCCAGAAGATTTCCCAACTCCGAATCCAGGTGATTCAGTTCTTCGATGAGTTCGCGGTGGTTTTGATCAAATGTACGGCTCGATTCTGGCAGCATCCGACTGAGTGTGGAGCGAATGGCTCCGGCTTGTTGGATGGCTTGCATTGGGTCCAGCCAGAGTGTGGTTGCAAATCCGGTATGCGTGTGCTCCCCGTCAGGACCGTGACTATGGGTGACGGACTCGGTTTCCTGGATCCATTGTTCACGGAACGCGGCTCCGGTGTTGAGTTGGTTTTTGCGGGGCAGAGAAAATTTATCCAGCCATTGTGCGTATCCAGCGCCGTTGAGTAAAACGAGATCGGCTTGTTGATATTGTTGCGCGTCCTCCGTGGAAGGGGTCCAGTAGGCCGGGTCTGAATTGGCAGTACCTGGATAGGAAACATCAGCCAATTCCCCAGCGATTCGAGATGCAAAGAATTCGAGTGGGTAATTAACTGTCAGTATTTTAATGGGAAGTTCTAATGATTGAGACGGTGTACTGGATGTTTCTGAAATGTTACCGGCAGAATTTTCATTTTTATCAGAGCCACAGCCAGCTAAGAGGGTCGCGGTGACAAGAACTCCAAGTGAGTGTAAGTATGGGGAGAAAGTATTTTTACTTTTCATATCAATGCATTTAACAAATTTCCACTTAGACTGATTTCGTAAGAACGAATTCAAAATATAGAATTTTTAAGTAGCGATGAGGCGATGCCGTAAAGCGCGGCGCTGAGAAGAGCAGTTAGAACGGCGCTGGCGATTAACAGCAAAACCAACTCCGCAACCAACATTTTTATCACGAAACTGCCTGGACTTCCAATCTGGTGCAGTGTGTCAAATTCCTTCTGCCGCAGTTTCCACGAAAGAGCCAGTGTCAGCGTAAGAAAGAGTATGGATACGCCGACAAACAGGGCGTGATTCAAATCAAAGAACTGTTTCGCGCGAAAGACCATTCCGAGTAGACCGCGGACTTCCTCCAGGCAGATTGAGATTTGAGTGGTTTCGGATCCTTCATATCGTCCGAGTAGCAGGGCTCGAGATTTTTGGTTGTCCGGGAAAATTAAAACAGCCGTTAAGGGATAATCCCCCATGTCTCCGTGAAAGTGAAAAGAATCCAGATTCGATTCAGTGATTTCGGTGTATTGATTCAGCGCAGCATTGGCGACGATCTGGGTTTGACTTTGGGAGAAGGTAAGATTTTCTGGAACAGGGCTGCTTTCGAGATCCTGGTGCCCATGCCCAATGCCGTCCAGGATCCAGGTCGTTTTTAAATCTGCAAAAACCGCTCGGTCATCAGGCCCTCCAGAAGTGGATAAAATCCCTCGAATCTTCATTTTTAATGGATAGGCGCCGGCGATATCGAAAACATTTTCGGTCGTTGCCAATAGAGAATCACCAACATTCAACTGCAGTTCGTCGGCAACTTCAGCGCCAATCACGCAGTCTCCCAACGTAACAAACAACGCCCCTTTAGTGATGGATAATCCACGTTGACTGAAGTAATCCAGAGTGGTCCCTACCAGAGGAAAACCTCGAGCCTGATATTTCGCAAAAAGAGGGACGGAATAACCCAGTTGATGTGATTCCAAAGCATCAACTTCTGAGTAGGAAATTTCGGAGGGCGCCTGGGTCTGGAAGTACAGAGCGTGAAGGGTCAGATCGATGGAGCTTCCAGGAGAGCCCAGAACCATGGGAGTCAGTTCGGCTCGACGGATGAGTGATTTTTCAAATCCTGAAGTGATCCATTTCAATGTCAACGGAGCGCAGAATGTCAGCGCCAAGCACAACGTAAGTGTTCCGCTGCGGAAGCGGTAATGGGTCCAGTATTTCCAGGCCAGGTACAGCGCGTTCATATAGATTTTCCCTCCTGTCGCTGTGCGTAGAAATCTGAGAAATCTGTCACGGAGTCCATCCCTTCCAGCAGAGCGTGGTCATGAGTGACGACTAGCAAGGTGGATTTTATTTCACTGCACTCCTGTCGAAGGAGATTCATGATTCGTGTTTTTGATGTTGGATCCAGGTTGCCGGTGGGTTCATCGGCGAGGACCAATTGGGGACGCAGTAGCAGCGCTCTGCAAATGGCGACCCGCTGTTGTTCGCCTTGTGAGAGTTGGGTGACCGGGCGGTGTTTTTTGTTTTTGAGACCGACTCGATCCAATAAATGGACTACGCGTTCTCTTAATTCAGATACGGAATATTTACTCTTGGACAAACGTGTTGGGAGCAGAATGTTTTCCTCCACGTTCAGATACTCCAACAATTTAAAATCCTGAAAAACCAGTCCCAGGCGCTGTGCCCTGAACAGGCGGAGTTCACGTGAAGGCATTTGATTGAGTTCTTGTGATCCAATTCTCAGGGAGTCACAAGTTTGAGGCTGGAGAATTCCAGCGATCAGCCGAAGTCCTGTTGTTTTGCCGGATCCGCTTGGGCCGACCCATGCGTGGTGAGATCCGGACGTCAGCTCCATTTTTGGAATGGACAGTCGGAAGGGAGTGGATTCCGAGATGGCTTCGCGCTTCCCGGCAGAGGGCGAACCAGAGAAGCTGAACTCCAGATTGCGGATGTGGATTTCCATATTGGATGTGGATCAATCCGGACGTTTTACAGTGAAACTTTGATTCACCCCGGCGTAATCATTTCCACCCAGTCGAGCCAATGGATTGATTTTCGAGATATCCAGTTCCAGGCGTGTATTGGGGTCATCTTTCCCTGGGACAACGCAGGCGTCGTCGATGAAAGCGTGTTGGATTTCAGCCAGAACCAATCCCTGAGGACCCTCGCCGACCTCTACAATACTATGGCATTCTGCCAGAAAAGCGATAGGCAGACCTTTCAATCTGGGGAGAGGCCATCCATCCATGGGGATGCATTCGAGTCCGGATTCGTCCAGCTCTGAGAGTCCGAAAGGCAAAGTTGCCGCTGTCTGGCTGACTGTTGCTGCATGATTTACCTGAGGGATATGGATCACCAGGTGGCGCCGTTCTTCGATATTTCGCCAAGTGTCCTTCTTTTCATCGGGGCTCTTTTTTCCGATGGACACAGAAACGATGGGAGGTCGGCTCGTGACGCCATTGAAAAAGGAAAACGGGGCCAGGTTCAGGGTTTGGTTTCCGTTATCTGTAAGGATCCAGGCGATGGGTCTGGGGACAATCGTCTGGACCATAGTGAAATACCGACTGGCTGGCGTTAGTTTTTGGAAATCAATGATCATAAATATCTATACACAAGGATAATGAAGATATTGGTGGGTTGTAAAGAGGATGGCGCGAGTGAAAATTTGTCGAGTCATGGATTTGGATTTTAACACGTGATTTCCTTCTGAAATGCTTGTGACATCTCACTGGTTTTAGTATGTTCACAGCGTACCCAATATTATTAATACTTTCGTCTTGTGAACGCTGTGTTGAGTCTTTTTGATAGCGCTCAGCGATGGAAAAAGCAGGCGGCTGATTTGGAGATCATTCGAAAGCTTTATTCTTTGGCGACCTGCTTCAAAGGCGAGAGGAGACAATAACCCAAAATCAACTATGAAACAAAGATCACTTGTTCTTGGAACAGCTCTGGCCTTGGCGCTGGGGAATGTTGCTGAGACGCGGGCCGGGTTTATTATCCGGCAGTTTTATGATGGGGTGTTCGACCCTGCCGGGGCGCGAACTACCGATTACAATAACCTTCTGGCGAATCATCCAGGGGCTCCTCTTTTCCCTTCAGGTTCAACATTTTCCGAAACCCTGACGGTCAGCGCGGTGACGGTGGAGAATGCAGGGGATGATTACGGATCGTTGATGCGCGGGTATATCATTGCTCCGATGGACGGAGATTACACGCTGGCGATTAATAGTGATGACTCCTCAGCATTGTGGGTTAGCGCTGATCACACGATTCCTGGTGATTTCCCTTCCACCAATCCAGGTGGACAGCGGGCGCCGGACGCGGAAGAGACCGGGTGTTGCGCCTCACTTTTTGGCGGCGCGCGACTGGAAGAAAGAACGACTGCGCCTATCACATTGTCACGCGGAGAGATTCGTTATGTGGAAATGATCAGCCAGGAAGGTGGCGGTGGCGCGTTTATGGAACTGGGTTGGACTCTTCCAGATGGAACTCAGGAGCCCATTCCCGGTGGAGCATTGATTCCGTTTACAATTGCTGGATCGGCGCTGGAACTGGCCTTTGGGCAACCTTTTTCTGATGGGACATCTTTCGGAGCATTTGCTCCAGCTACCAGTGGCCCGGAGAGCGCTACAGTGGATGAATCCCGTTCGGTAACATTCACAGTGAATGTTTTCGGAGGCGTTCAACCGTATACGTTTCAATGGATGGAAAACGGTTCACCTATCGATGGAGCAACACTGGGTTATTACACAATCGACAATGCTGATCTTTCTCAGGACGGCAGCACATTTTCAGTGACGGTTTCCGATGCAAACGGCGCTTCTGTGACCAGTCCGGACGCTTTTCTGACTGTACTCCCTGACACGGTGAATCCGGCTTTGCTTGGAGCCGTCGGATCTGGAAATCCGCAAGGGATCATTGTCAGTTACTCAGAAGCAGTCGATCCAGCCAGCGCCACAGACGTCGGAAATTATTCGATTTCCGGTCAGAGTGTGGACATCCTGGGCGCTTCCATGTTGAACGAGACGCAGGTCCTGCTGGATGTTTCTGAATACAACACGGACAACATGACACTGACTGTCAACAACGTGACTGACCTCAGCGCTGCTGGAAATACCGTAGCGGCGGGTTCGCAAGTCAGTATCGGATTAAAGACCGACCTGGCGGGATTCTGGAATTTTGATGAGCCCGATGGGGATAATGTTGTGGATGCGTCAGGTTCCGGAAACAACGGAACTTTAATGGGCGCTGATGGGTTGCCTTTCCGCTCTACAGATGTGCCGGATCTCGGAGGCCGCACCAATGTCAGTTCCATTCAGTTTGATGGAACCGATGATTACGTCTTCACT
>JAUIHU010000719.1 GCA_030432175.1 Verrucomicrobiia bacterium
CGATGATTCATCCGCCGGGGTTCAGGGCGCTCCGGTTTACAACCGACTCTTCTGGAACTTCACACTGGGTGAAGGGGAAGTGGCCTACACACAAGTTTATGGAGTGAAAGACGTCAATGGTGACGGATCGGTTGACGAGTACGATTCATCCATCATGTACCCGCAAGGGCATGGAGATGCCTGGGGACACTATTTGACAGCCACCAAGACGTACTATGATCTGTTGCGCAACGACAACTTTACCTGGGTGCCACGCAGCGAAAGCGTTCTGCTGGCTGGCGTACCGATCAAGGTGGACTTCCTTGACGAAAGAAAATTTGCGCTGGCAGCCAGCTACAAAGCCAAGGCGGGACAACAGATTGTGGATCTGACTTACCGCAACAAGTACGTTCAATCACCCCAAGGACAATGGCAGGGATACAGTGATACTGATCCGGACCGAGCCTGGGGTGTGGATGAATGGGCGACGCGCGCTGGCGTTGGAGCTTACCTCGACTGGGCAATGGCCAATGCTATCCTGCCAGCGGTTGATCCCAACCCATCGCATACCGGTATTGACAAAATTGACCGGACCACTGTGAAGGAGCTGGGAGAGATTGCCTCTTACTTTGGTAAGATTCAGCAAACCGTCAACGACGCCGACCAGGGGTTGAATCCGCTGGGACTCGCCCAGGGCGTGGTTCCATTCGACCTGGATCCAACCTTTGTCACAGGTGACTTCGGCAAATCGCTCACACACTTCGAGCAGATTTACGAACGCGCTCAAACAGCGCTCGACAACGCGGTTGCTTCATTCAACCAGGTCAACGTGATGAACGTGGGCATTCGTGAAAGCTCGGACCAGGCGCGTGACATGGACTTCGACCTGAAGTTGCAGGAGAATGATTACAACGCGCAGTTGGTAGAAATCTTTGGATATCCCTATGCCGGAGACATTGGCCCTGGCAAGACATACCCCAGCGGATATGACGGGCCGGACCTGCTCCACTACATGTATGTGGAAACGAAGGAATACGATTCCAGCAACAGCGATGCCGGGAGTACATGGACCGGAATCATGAGCCAGATGGAAACCGAACTGGAAACCTGGGGGAACCTGCGTCTTCGGGATGCGGATTTATTGAACTCGGAAAACCCATACGCAGGTACGGACATCATTCGGGTCGAATATCCCTACTCTGCCTCTGGTTACGCATTTGAAGCTCCATCCAACTGGGGCATGCGCAGAGCGCCTGGCGAAGTTCAACTTGCAATTTCGGATCTCGTTCAGGCCGAAACCCGCTTGAAGCAGGCGCTGAAAGAATACGACGCGCTTTTGAAGGATATTGATGAAGTCATGTACAGTCTCGATGGGGAGATCGATTTCAAACAGGAAGAGATTACACTGGTGGACAACGCTAAAGATAAAAAGACCGATCTGCTGGACGCTCAAATTGGATTAAAAATCACCCAAACCGTGATGAACCGTGGAGCTGAGTCGACAGATGGATTGGCGGATTCCATTGCTGAAGCCATTCCGAAAAACATGGTCGTGGGTCTTGCTTCAGGAGGGGACGTTGCCTCCGCAGCTCGTGGCGCTGCCAAAGCCTCGTTCAAATCCATTGCTAACACAATTTTCGGACTGGCATCGGATGCTTCTCAGATGGCCATTGATGGAATTGATTTTGCATTGGCAAAAACCGACATGCAGCTGGAATTGGATGTTCTCAACAAAGAACTGAAATTCGAGCACCAGCAGGCTTTGAAAGACGTAGCCACTATGATGCGTCAGGAAGCGCCGCTGCGAATTGAAGTTTACAAACAACGGGAAGTGATCAATCAAACAGCCGGGCGCCTTCAGAAACTGATCGCCGAAGGACAGCGTGTGATTGAACAGCGTACAGTCTGGAGGAAACAGTTTGCCGGTCAAGCAACGGAAGCCCGTTACCGCGATATGGCATTCCGGGTTTTCCGGGATGACGCCATCCGCCAGTACCGGTCTCAAATGGACCTCGCTTCAAGATATGCTTACCTGGCAGCTTCGGCTTATGACTACGAAGCCAACCAGCTGAACACTGGCGCGAATTCCGGTGAGGCGTTTCTCACTGATATTATTCGACACCGCTCACCGGGTGTAGTTCGGGACGGAAGCCCATTGCCGGGTGTTCCTGGTCTGGCGGATCCGCTGGCGAGGATGGCTCAGAATTTTGAAGTCCTCAAAACTCAGATGGGCTTTAACAATCCACAGACAGAAACTGGAAGATTCTCTTTGCGTTCGGAACTGTTCCGGATCCGTAAAGATACATCCGGAAACGATCTGTGGCGATCGACGTTGAAGAAATCAATTGTTCCTGATTTATGGAAAGTCGATGAGTTCCGTCGCTTCTGTCGTCCAATGGCGCCAGAGAGCAGCGGAGCCCAGCCCGCTCTGGTCATCAAGTTCCCAACCAGCGTAACTTTTGGTTTGAACTTCTTTGGCTGGCCATTGGCA
>JAUIHU010000720.1 GCA_030432175.1 Verrucomicrobiia bacterium
GAAACGTGTCGCCGAACTTCTCATCACGAAAGAATGGGAACTCCTTAGCCGGACGCTCAGTACGATTTTCTTTTTTTACATCGGAATCGGAGCCGTCATCGCGACGATCGGAACCATATTTGCCAGTGAATTGATGGTGTTCTTTGACACCAGTCCGGAAAACCAGGCTGAATTTTCCCGGATATTGATTCTATTTCTTTGGGGGCTTGGAATTGGACTCCCGGTTGGCATTTTCCCGGAAATCCTTCGCGGACAACAACGTATTCATCTTGCCAATAATCTCGTTTCACTGGCGCTGATCGTTAATTTTATCCTGATTGCTTCGGCGTTGCACTGGGATTGGGGTTTCCACAACATCGTCATTATTGCGCTGACGACGACAATCGGACCAGATTTCATCGCTGCTGTGTTTGCATTCAAAGAAATGCCGGAGGCTCGTATTCGGCTGAAGTACTTTTCCTGGGGGCTCATCCGTGAAACGTCCCGCTTTTCTCTCTATGCATACATCATTACCGCAACCAATATCATCCTGGGAAAAACCGATCAGTTAGTGATCAGTTCGACCCTGGGCTTTGCCGCGGTTGCAATTTATCAGGTCGGAGCCAAATCTGCGGAAATGTTCAGCATGTTTACGATGCAGCTCCAGAATGCGCTTTCCCCGGCTGCGGCTTCTCTCAATGCCAGCGGCGATAAAAAGGGATTGATTACGCTGCTGATTCAGTCCGAAAAAGTAAGTGTCCTGATCGCCACCCCTCTTTACTTGCTTTGCGCGTTTTTTTTGGAAGGCTTGTTGCGGATCCTGACAGGCAGCGAAACTCTGGAATCCTCCGGGTTTAAAGAAATGTTCTGGGTGGCTCAGCTACTGTTGTTTTGGTTTTACACCACCATTATCACTCATAGCGTTTCGAAACGGATCTTTATGATGTGTGGGCATGAAAAAAAGCTCATGTATTTTGGAGTCGGTGAAGCCGTTTTTAATCTCGCTCTCAGTGTGACGCTCATACTCGTGTACCAAAGCGTCATCTCTGTAGCAGTCGGGTCGTTGATCCCTACTCTGTTTTTCGGATGGTTCTTCCTCTGGCCATGGATGGCGCGCGAAACCGAACGTTCTATGTTGGGGTTGATCAGGGACACACTCCTTCCGGCGTGGATCGCCAATATCCCACTGGTCATTTACGGGAGTCTTTGCCGCTGGTCGCCATTAGATTTTGGAAACAACATCGGGTGGTTCTTCCTGCTGGGCGGATTCGGAGCAGGGATTGGTATAATGGGAACCTGGATTTTCGCGATGGACAAAGCGCTCAAGTCTCGAATCCTGAAAAAACTTCCACTGAAAAGAAAATCAGTCTGACACCATCTATCCAGTTTTCTTTAATTTAAATCTGTTGTATTTTAAAAGTATTCCATTTGGAAAAACCTTAGCTCATGCCGGACGATCCCAGAGTTAGTATCATTATGAGATCCTTCAATGAAGGTTGGGCGTTAAGAGAAACGCTACCTGCGCTGAAGGAACAGGATTTTCGTAATTGGGAACTGATCGTCATCGACTCAGGATCAACAGATGGCTCAGTAGAGTTGATCCGGGATTTCGCTCCCAATCACTTTATCCAGATCCAGCCCCATGAGTACAATCCCAGCCGCGTCATGAATCAGGGCATGCGCCTGGCAGCTTCTGAGTTTGGTATTTTTCTGAATGCAGATGCCACTCCACAGGGCTCCAATTGGTTGAGACCATTGGTCGAAGGATTAAAAGACAAACAAACGGCTGCCGTTTTTGGAAGACAGATTCCTCGCCCGGACTGCAAGGCGGTTTTTGCTTCAGACTATGATCGATGCTTTGGACCCAAACGCGAATCAGCAACCTGGGATCACTTTTTCAGCATGGTCAGTAGTGGACTCCGCAAAGACATCTGGAGTCAACGCGGATTTCTTGAAAATCTTCAATATGCGGAAGATGACGAATATACCCGCTGGGCAAAAAATCAAGGGTACAACATTCGCTACATTCAGGAATCGATTGCCATGCACTCCCACAACTACACATCAGCACAGGCATTCAAGCGTAGCTTCGGCGACGCTCGGGCATTGGCAGCCAGTTGGTCTGGTAGTCCAGAGGATTTTCCATGGTTTAAAACGGTTGCTCTCGGAACCGTCTCAGATTCTCTAAAGGATTTTAAATTTTGTTTGAGGAACTGGCGGATCCTGGAATGGCCTTTTGCTGTATGGATTCGATGGCGTCAACGCTCAGGACGTTGGAAAGGATTTCACCAGGGCTGGAAGGATTATCGCATCCCTCAAGCCGGATAAATTAATTTCAGTCACACTCGCTCATGAAAATTCTGGTCCTCACTAATCTTTACCCACCTCATTACGTTGGAGGTTACGAACTCCGCTGCGCAACTATCACGGAAAGGCTCCGCGAGAAAGGTCACCAAATCCGCGTTCTGACTTCCAATCATGGTCTG
>JAUIHU010000721.1 GCA_030432175.1 Verrucomicrobiia bacterium
AGGGAAATGCCTGGAAAGGAATCCCCACACACATGATCAAAGCTACCCATAATCTCAGTCTGATACCGACTGCCTGCTTGTTGTGTTGAATGCCGCACTGAAATTTCATGGATGACAAATTATGTCATTTATGAGTCCTGATTAAGTCGCCTTTAAAGGCTACATTGGAGTAGCCATCCGATAAGCAATCCAATAGGAACTATTTCTTCAAGTAGCGAACCACGGCTTCCGTGCGGGTGCGTACCTGAAGTTTTTCGTAAATCCTCCGCAAGTGGGTTCTGACTGTGTGCTGGCTGATTTCCAGCTGGTCAGCAATTTCTTTATAGAGGTAGCCAGAGGCAAGCAGTTTTAAAATCTGTTCCTCGCGTGGGCTCATGGATTTCTGGTCCGATTCTTCCCTGGATTTCTGCTTCTGAGTCGGTTTAAATGACTGTACTACCATCCGGGCAATAGAGCTGGACATCGGAGATCCGCCATTGTGAACTTCGTAAATTGAATGAATGATTTCTTCCAGATTGCTTCGCTTTAAAACATATCCAGTTGCTCCCGATTTTAAGGCATTGAAAACGTTTTCATGATCACTGTGCGAAGTTAAAACGATCCATTGGGATTTCTCTTGTTTGGGTTGCAGGCGGAGGATGAGTTCCACACCGGTAATTTCCGGCATTTGAAGGTCCACCAAAATCACATCTGGTTGTAGCTCCGGAAGTTTTAAAGCAGCTTCGGTTGAATCCGTAAAAAAATGGACGCATTCAAGTTCACTTTCTTTACTGATTCTTTCCCGAAGTGTGTGGATCCAATCCGGGTCATCATCTACTACTGCCAACTGGATTTTTTTATGATTAGATTCCATTATCACGGTGACTAAAAGCTACGAGGACTCCATCCGGCTAGTCCCCTTTTTGGCTGACGTTGAATTTGTTGGAGGAGATTGACCGGATAGGGGGGCGGCGATTCAGCGGCGCCGTCAGTTCGACCAGAACTCCTTGACCGGGCTGGCTTTGCAGTCGAAAACCGCCATTAATACTTTCCATTCGAGTTTTCATGTTGCGCAAACCGTTTCGCCTGGCAGCGCCCGTCGTGGATTTTATTCCCAAGCCATTATCTTTTAGCTCCACTTTGAACGAGGAGTTATCCACCTGGAAGCGCACCCAAACCTCAGAGGCCCCTGAATGTTTAACCACATTCGTCAAAGCTTCTTTGTATGATTGAAAAAGCTGATGTCGGTCTGCCGATATCACTTCAACCTGGTCGATTTCAAAGGGAGCGTCGATGCGCAAATGGATATCGTGATGCCTGAGGTATTCCTCAGCGTAGGAGATCATAAAAGCAATGACACTGTCTGGGTTGTCTTTGTCGGGATCGGTTGTCCAGATGACTTCATCCAGGTTTTGAGCCATTCTATGAGCGATCCCGTTGATCATTTGAACTGGATTCTCTTCTGTCCGGGATTTATTGGAGGCGGGATTTGATTTTAGTTTGTTTGAGAGCACAATCAGCTGCGTCGTCTGCGCTCCGAGTTGATCATGAAGATCGGAAGCGATCCGGCTGCGTTCCTGATCAATTAACCTGGCACGCTCCAGCGCTTCCAGCTGACGTCGATAAGTGGCTCGGTAAAAGATCCAGAAAACCAAAAGAACTAAACCTAAAACCAACGCCGCCATCGATGATTTAAACCATAGGGTTTCCCAAAAATAGGGAATCACCGTGAGGTTGAGGAGGGTAGGTTCGGACTCTGAACCTTCAGCGCCATAGGAAGCTCTCAACAAGAATCTGTACTCGCCTGGCTGCAGGTGAGTGAACTCCAGTTCCCTGCCAGATCCGATATTCATCCACGATAGGTCTGCCCCCTCCATCTTGTATTGAAAGACAGTTCGTTCAGGAAGGTTGATGGTTGCTGCGGAATATACTATTCGGATACGCAGTGAGCCCGTTGGAACCTTGGCTGACTGATCCATAATTTGAAGACGATTATCATCAGCCCAAACAGATTCAATAAAGCATTCGGGATGTTTTAAATCGGATCTAACTTTCGCTGGGTCGAGCTGGGCGACTTCATTGACCATGGAGAACCAGATCGTTCCATCATCGGCACGCAATATATTTGGGAATCCATGATTAGCGCATTCCGTATTTTCCAATCCGTCACTCTCACCGAATTGAGTATAACGCAGTGGACCTCTATTGAGTTTCTGATTCGCCAGGAGATGATTTCTGTTAAAACGGAACACTCCATTTTTTGCTGTCAGCCAGATGTAATTTCCTTCTCCGATGATTCCACACACTTCATGAACTGGAAATCCTTCTGAAGCATTCAAGGAAAACAACATTCCATCCGACCACAGTTTCAATCCACTCTCTTGGGTCCCAATCCATAAATTCTGATCCTCATCACTGTACAGGCAGGAAATGGCATCATCGTCCGAAGGGTCAACATCTAGAACATGTTGAATCTCCTT
>JAUIHU010000040.1 GCA_030432175.1 Verrucomicrobiia bacterium
GGGATTCCCACGGCTCGCGCAGGAGATTTTACTGAAATCGAACCGGCGCTGGCATTTGTTGAAAGTTTGGGAGGAAAATGCGCTGTCAAAGTCGATGGACTAGCGTTAGGTAAAGGAGTCTTTTTGCGCGAAAACACCGACGAAGCGAAAGAAGCCCTGATACAGATTCTGGAGAATAAATCTTTTGGAGCCGCCGGGTCTCGCGTGGTGATTCAGGAATTTCTCGAAGGAATGGAAGTTTCCCTGCATGCGATTTGTGACGGGAAGAAGGCTCTGTTGTTTCCGACTTCGCAGGACCACAAACGCGCCTATGACGGCGATCGGGGACCCAACACCGGCGGAATGGGAACTTACTCACCTGCGCCATTTCTGAATGAAGAAGAAATACAGAAGATCGGGAATTCGATTTTGGAACCTTGGTTAAAAGGCTGCCAGGCTGAAGGTATTGATTATCGAGGTATTCTTTATCCGGGTATTATTCTGACACAGGAAGGCCCGAAAGTACTGGAATTTAACTCGCGTTTTGGGGATCCAGAGACGCAGGTTTACCTCCCTCGCCTCAAGAATGATTTGCTGGAAATCATCGAGGCCAGCAGGGAAGGACGCTTGGAAGATATTCAGCTGGAATGGGAGAAATTCGCATGTGTTTGTGTGGTCATGGCTTCCGGCGGGTATCCAGGGAAGTATGGGAAGGGCAAAATCATTGCAGGCGTTGATCAGGCCGAGGCAGGCGGAAACGGCGCGTTGAAGGTCTTTGTTGCCGGAGCCAAATCTTCCGATGATGGAGGCCCATGGGTCACTTCAGGCGGACGAGTCCTGGGTGTGACTGCCTGGGGCAAAGATTTGGAGACCGCGAGATCCAAGGCATACCAGGCTGTGAATCAGATTCATTTTGTTGACGCCATGTGGAGAACTGACATTGCTGACAAGGCGCTGGGATCCAGATAAAGATAATCTCGTTAAAAGGACCCAATATCGTAGATTTTATAAAACCTGTTTTGAGTCTGCTACTCAATACTGTTAGATTGTTCACGAGTTCACAGAATCTGGGATGAATTTTTCAAAAGCCGGGATTGCGAAAACACCTGCTACCCATTAATTGGAATTATGTTGAATCGGACAACCTCAAAACTTAAATCAAGAGCGCTGATCTGGTTGGGGTCATTCGCTCTCTCACTTCAAGCAGCAACGGCGGATGTTTCACCGGCCACTGCCCCCGACTTTCAGGAAATCTACCGATTAGTTCAGGAACATTTAACAACTCGAAACCGGGATGAACTCAATCGAGCTGCAATTGAATCCCTATTGAACGCCCTTCCAGACGAAGTTACACTGACAGACCTTGAGAATAAAGCAGCGGATGACGAGAGTTGGATCTCTAAAACTCAAATTTTTCAGGGAATATTTGCCTACATTCGGATTGATCGGGTATCTGCTGGGTGCAAGGACCAGTTATTAGCCGAGCTGAATCGATTGAGTCAAAATGGCAAGTTCGCAGGGCTGACATTGGATTTAAGATTTAGTTCAGGATCTGATTATAGTGAAGCTGCCCGGGTTGCAGACTTATTTTTAAGGGGAGGATTGGAGTTGATGGACTGGGGCGCCGGAATGACGATTTCAACAGAAACCCAGCCTTTTCAAAACCTGCCAATTATTGTGCTGATCAATTCAAAAACAGCCGTAGCAGCTGAGACCGTCGCCGCGCTGCTGCAAAAACATGAATCAGCTGTTTTGGTTGGATCTCCCACAGCTGGGCATGCGTTGGCATACAAAGAGTTTTTACTGCAGAACGGGCAACGACTTAGAATTGCCTCCGGTAGGGTCAAATTGCCTGGAGGGCTTGAGATTCCAAGCTCTGGAATCAATCCGGATTTATTTGTATCGGCGCCTCAAGATCTGGAAAGAAAATATCTGGAGGACCCTTATTACACACCGGAAGGGCTTACGGGATCCCGTCGTCTCAATGAAGCGGATCTGGAGCGAATGAAACAGGAGGAATTGAATGGGATGAATCCTTCAACCGATCCAGATGAAGGCATTGGCAATCAGAATCCAACACCTGAAACTTCTGATGCGAACATGATTCAGGACCCAGCCTTGGCCAGAGCCATGGATATACTCAAAGGACTAACCATTTTCGGAACCAAGTGATTTAATTCAAAGTAAATTAAATCAATAAACCCTGATTGAATTGAACATAAACCAAAAGGATCAGCGACTGAACATTGTATATTCAATCTCACTGAGTCAAATCTGGTCAAGGCTTCGTATTTAATGAAAACCATTTTATTTGTTTGCACGGGAAATATTTGTCGCAGTCCGATGGCGGAAGGTTTGTTTCGTCACGCCACCGACCCGGATCAATATCGGGTGATATCCGCTGGCGTTGCGGCCATGAACGGACAAGTCCCAAGTGAAAACGCCGTTCAAGCCCTGAATGAAGTCGGGATCGATATCAGCCACCAGCGCAGTTCCTCTCTGACAAATGAAATGGTGGATGAAGCGGATTACATTTTCGGCATGACTCACGGTCATGTGGAGGATATTCGAGCATTTTTCCCAAATGCAGCAGAAAAGACCTATCTTCTCCGGGGCCTGGAAGCTAAACTCCACCCCGCGGAGCGAACGGTGAGTGACCCGATTGGAGGGAACATTGAAATTTACCGTGAATGCCGCGATGAAATAGCGTCTGGAATAAGAAGTATTGTGAGATTTTTAGAAGGTAAACCTCAATCAATTTCCGTAGCCATCGGCGCGGACCATGGTGGATTCGCTTTGAAAGAAGCGATAAAAAAACAACTGATTAACAGTGGTGCAGCCATTCAGGACTTCGGAGTCGCCTCCGCTGACTCAGCGGATTATCCGGATTTTGCCAAGCCGGTGGCCGAAGCTGTGGCAGCTGGCGACCAGGATTACGGTATCCTGATTTGCACAACCGGCCTGGGAATGAGCATCGCTGCCAATAAAGTTCCCGGAGCGAGAGCCGCTCTTGTCATGAACACCTCTATGGCGGATCTGGCTCGTCGCCATAACGACGCCAATATTCTGTGCCTGGGCGCAGAATTGGTAAGTGAAGATGAGGCAATTGAGATCCTGGATGTGTTTTTAGGCTCCGGGTTTGATGGAGGTCGACACCAGCGTCGTGTCGATAAATTGGAATCAGTC
Source organism: Verrucomicrobiia bacterium (assembly GCA_030432175.1). GTDB lineage: Bacteria > Verrucomicrobiota > Verrucomicrobiia > Limisphaerales > JAUIHU01 > JAUIHU01. Next base: position 3,166 of record JAUIHU010000040.1, read on the forward strand.
AGCTCCGGGAAAACTCCCGCTAATCTGAAGGTTAAAGCAGTCGATCCACAAATTGACCAGGTGATTCAAAAAGAGATTCGCCGACAACAGGAAAATATTGAGCTGATTGCGAGTGAAAACTTCACCAGTCCAGCTGTCATGGAAGTTCAGGGTTCTGCGCTAACCAATAAATATGCTGAAGGTTACCCTGGCAAACGCTGGTATGGAGGATGCGAATTTGTAGATGAAGCCGAACAGTTGGCTATTGACCGAGCCAAAAAGCTGTTTGGAGCAGAACACGCCAACGTTCAGCCTCACTCAGGCAGTGGAGCCAACATGATCGTCTATTTCTCTTTCCTCAACCCCGGGGACAAGATCCTGACCATGGACCTCTCCCACGGTGGGCACTTAACCCATGGAAACAAAGCCAATTTCTCGGGCAAATTCTTTGATGTGGTTCATTACGGTGTCAGCAAAGAAACGGAATTGCTGAACTATGATGAAATCGAGAAGCTGGCGCATGAACATCGTCCACGCATGATCACAGTTGGCGCCAGCGCATATCCACGCGTTATTGATTTCGAACGCCTGGGAGCTATTGCCAAACAAGTGGACGCATATCTGCTGGCTGACATTGCGCATATTGCCGGACTGGTCGCTACTGGAGTTCACCCGTCCCCTGTACCCCACGCCGATTTTGTCACCACGACCACGCATAAAACACTACGCGGACCCAGGGGTGGTTTGGTGATGTGTAAAGAAGAATACGGCAAGAAAATTGATTCCCAGGCATTTCCGGGAGTGCAGGGTGGACCGCTGATGCATGTGATTGCCGCTAAGGCGGTCTGTTTCCATGAAGCGCTGCAACCCTCCTTTGTGGACTACCAGAAACAAGTGGTGAAGAATGCCCGAGCGTTGGCTGAGTCTTTGAAGCGTAATGGGTTCCGCATCGTGAGCGGAGGCACCGACAATCACCTGGCTCTGGTGGATGTCGGAGCGAGAGACCTCACCGGAAAACAGTGCCAAATCGCCTTGGATGAGGCAGGAATCACTGTCAATAAGAACACCATCCCCTTTGAAACTCGATCCCCTTTCCAGGCCAGTGGGATTCGGGTGGGTAGCCCGGCTGTAACCACTCGCGGGCTGAAAGAAACCGAGATGATTGAGGTGGGTGACATGATCAGTGAAGCGCTTCTGGATATTGAAAATCTTGAGACAGCTCCCTAGTTAAAATGCGATTGATCATCTCAACTTCAACCGAACTTTGCTTGGATGCTTGAGATGTTAGAATCCTCTGAATTCGCCAAAAATCAGAATCAGAGGATTATCTCATTTTTAAATAACTGAGTCGTCTCTGGAATGAACCGATAGTTAACAGTATAAATTCCACAAGTCTTTGGGAGTCATGCAGTATCATGGCCTACCCACATTTAGAGATCCATTAATCTAAATTGGAGCTATCCTGAAAATAAGTCATGGAATAGCCAATCGTTTCCAGACGGTAATGCGGACTGAATCAGCTTCGAATACTCATGGCTCACCTGTCATTACAGACAACAGCGTTTGAGTCATATCCCACTGATAAAGAAGCAATTACCTCACTGAAAACCGAAACAATTTCTCAATTTTATGCCTAGCAGCGCCAATAAAAGAAGCGCCACCAAGTCCAAGCCGAGATCCACTAAAACAACATCGGCCAGGAAGAGTACGTCGAAAACTGCATCCCGTAAACTTCAGTCAACTGCTGAGGTTGAAGAACAGGATATTGAAGAAGTAGCCAGTAGCGACGAGCCCAAACCTCGAAAATCGGCAAGCCGTGCGCGTAGAACTTCTGGATCGGCTCCCAAAACCAGACGAAGCAGCCGAGCGAAATCTCAAGATGAACCTGAACTTTTTGACCATGTTGAGAGTTCTGAATCTGACGATCAGAGCAAAGATGATCCGGTGGAAGAAATTATTGAACCACGCCCGACTCGTGGCCGCGGTAGACCATCGGTTAAGAGTGGAGGAAGAGAACCTCGCCCCAGAAGACCCAGTGTTCCGACAGTAGAAGAGCAAGTCGCCGGCTCAGGCAAGGAACCAATGCACATTGGTAAATTGCAGGCCATGAACATGACGGAACTCAATGAGATCGCCAAAGAGTTTCATATTGAAAATTTCGGCACACTCAGCAAACACGATCTGATTTTCGAAATTCTTCAAAAAAATTCAGAGCAAAGTGGAATTCTTTACTCCGAAGGAGTTTTAGAAATTCTGGATGAAGGCTTTGGATTTTTAAGGTCCAAGGAATTTAATTATCTTCCTGGACCAGAGGATGTTTATGTATCGCCCTCACAGATTCGCAGGTTCAATTTACAGACCGGAAATCTGGTCACGGGGCAAATTCGGCCACCCAAAGAAAAGGAGCGTTTTTTTGCCTTACTCAAGGTAGATGCAGTCGATAAAGAAGACGCGGAAACAGCCAAGGACAAAACGCATTTTGACAATCTGACTCCGCTCTTTCCCGAAAAACGCTTTCTACTCGAAGCAGATCCAAAGGAGATGTCTACACGGGTACTGGATTTGGTGTGCCCGATCGGGAAAGGCACGCGTGGTTTGATCGTTGCCCCTCCGAGAACGGGTAAAACTGTTCTGATGCAGAAGCTTGCCAATGCAATATTAAAGAACAGCCCGGAATGTTATTTGTTTATTCTGCTGATAGATGAACGGCCAGAAGAGGTCACGGATATGCAACGGACTTGTCAACCTGCAGAGGTGATCAGTTCGACATTCGATGAACCGCCCGAACGCCACGTGCAAGTGGCTGAGATGGTCATCGAAAAAGCCAAACGCATGGTCGAACGTAAAAAGGATGTGGTTATCCTCCTCGATTCCATCACTCGTCTGGCGCGCGCATACAATACCGTTCAGCCGCACTCCGGAAAAATTCTTTCGGGTGGTGTCGATGCAAATGCCCTGCACAAACCCAAACGATTCTTTGGCGCCGCTCGTAATATTGAGGAAGGCGGATCGTTGACCATCATCGCAACGGCTCTCGTCGACACCGGGTCCAGAATGGATGAGGTGATTTTCGAAGAGTTCAAGGGTACTGGAAACATGGAGGTCCATCTGGACAGACATTTGGTGGATCGCCGAATTTTTCCATCTATCAACATCGAACTCTCCGGCACTAGAAAAGAGGAATTGCTATATCATCCTGATGAATATGGCAGAATCGTTGTTTTACGCCGCGCTTTAACTGGTGTACCTCCTGTCGAGGGAATGGAAATGCTGTTAAGCAAATTGAAGAATACGACGAATAATATTGAGTTCCTGTTGACTTCCTTGAACACAGTCAAACCCTAAAATGCTCATCAAAGGTTAGTTTCGGGTCTTGATATTTATTAGATGTTAATTGACTTGATTCAAAGACTTTAATCATTGATAAATACCTATATGCTTATCAACCTCATCACTACAAAAAGCAAACTAAACAGCCGTATTTTCGTTGGCGCTCTTGCGTTAACAGCATCTCTGGTATTGTTTGGTTGCGCTCCAACTTCCAATGATAGTCAGGAAGAAAGCGAAAGTTCGAATACTGAGGGCGAAAGCGCTGATAACCAGGAAGCTTCTAATCCCATGATTGAAAACGTTGACGTCAATAAAGCGGCTGAATTACTCGAATCCAATGAAGAAATCGTTGTGCTTGATGTGCGCACACCTGAGGAATACCAGTCCGTGCGTATTGCTGGGGCAGTGAATATAGACTATCGAGCAGCTGACTTTGCAGAAAAACTCGCTGAGTTGGACAAGGATAAAACATATCTGGTTCACTGTGCAGCCGGAGGCCGTAGCGCAAAATCCCGGGATATGATGGAAAAAGCAGGTTTTACCAGCATTTACCACATGGATGGGGGAATGGGCGCTTGGGAAAAAGCCGGGAAACCAGTTGAAAAATAATCTGGCTGATCCCGAGCTGCAGTCAGAATCATGACGGCGCTCATCTAAACTATCAAACTTGATGGAAGCCTCCTTTACCGGAGGCTTTTTTATTGTCCACAAGTATGTTATTGAACGATTCTGCGTCATTGGCGCAGATTAATTTCTGCCCCAAATCACTCGACTCCTGATTTCTGAACAAACTGTGAGCCACATCAAACTGAATCAAGTTTCACGCCACTACGGTTCCGTAAAAGCCGCGGATCAGGTTTCGCTGGACATTCAATCTGGCGAATTTTTCAGTATTCTAGGCCCTTCAGGATGTGGGAAAACCACTTTGATGCGTTTGATTTCTGGTTTTGATACTCCTTGCCATGGTGAAATTGTTCTGGATTCACAAAACATGCAGGGCGTCCCACCTGAAAAAAGACCCACAGCGCTGATATTTCAAAACCTGGCGCTGTTCCCCTGGATGTCCGTGGCTGATAATATCGCATTTGGTCTGAGAGCCAGAAAACTTAATCCTCAGCGGATCGAACAGAAAGTCGAAAAATTACTGAATCAAGTCGATCTGACTGGAATGGGATCCAGACGCATTGATCAGATTTCAGGAGGACAAAAACAACGCGTTGCGATTGCCAGAGCCCTTGCTGTTGAGCCAAAGGCGCTGCTGCTGGATGAACCGCTTTCGGCTCTGGACCTGAAACTCAAACAGCGTATGAGGTCCGAACTGAAGTCGATCCAACGCCGTACCGGACTGACATTCATCTATATCACTCACGATCAGGGGGAAGCTCTGGCCATGTCGGACCGATTAGCTGTCATGCAGAACGGACAAATCGAGCAGGTAGGAACGCCCAAAGAAATTTACCAACATCCTCAATCGGCCTTCGTAGCATCCTTTGTTGGGGACATCAACCAGATACCGGTGCAGGTTCTGACTGTTTCACCACCCTCGAAAAAAGTAACTATCCAGTTGCCCTCTGCAACATATGAGCTGCGGTCAGATGATATTAAATCAAACGCCAGGCTTGCGGTTCTGATGGTTCGTCCAGAAAAAATCACCCTGCATTATCCTAATCCTGATATTCCAATCCTGGAAAACCAAATCAGATTGTCCGGGAAGGTTATGGATCAGATGTACGAAGGATCTCAATCGCACGCGCTGATAAAACTGGACGAAGAGTTCTTTGCAAACTCGCTCTGGAAAACTCCTGTTCCAACTTCTTTCTCAATTAAAACAGGGGCTGCGGTGGAATTAAGTTTTTCCCACAAAGATGGGATGGTATTTAATCTTCAGGAATCTGTGAGAGGATAATGGATGAACAAAGCTGTATTGATCTGCCGGTTTTGATGCATCCGAAGTGAATTTTCATTTATGCAGAGCTGGTTGCGTCGATATTAAGGTCTCTGGAAATATTATGAACCTGGGAATTAAAGCATTCACAAGGTTTTCCACAATTCAAGCCGTTCGTTTCGTCGAGGCGATGACGATGACGTTACGCAGCCTGACAGAACCTGGGTGGGCAAGAATAGCAGCATGCCGACGTGTTATGTATCGACAAATCCAATTTACTGCAATTGAGCCATTGTGGTTGGTTGGATTTCTAGGCGCGACTGTAGGTTTTATTGCAATTTCGCAACTGGCTGGCATTTTAGGAAATGCAAGTTCAGGCGCAATTGTCCAATTGATGGACCAAATTCTGGTGGGCGAATTTGCTACTTTGTTCTGCTCAATGGTCGCGTTAAGCAGAAGCGGTGTTGCGGCTTCCACAGAACTTGCGTCGATGAAACAACGCGGAGAAATCAGAAGCCTGCTGTTTCAAGGAATCTCCCCTCAGAAATATCTGGTGGCTCCAAGAGTCGTGGCTTTTGGCTTGTCCATGGTGATACTCACCTTTGTTTTTCGTTGGATGGCCAATATACCGGGGCTGGCGCTGGCTTCCATTTTGTCTGGTCTTAACTTCTCTCAGTATTTTGATCCCATGATTCAACTGGTGAGTTTCTGGGATCTCTTTAGTCGCGCTTTGAAGAGTTTTATCTTTGGAGCTGTCATCGGAGGTGTCAGTTGTTTTCATGGACTCAGTGTTGGATCTGTGAGGGCGGAAATTCCACGAGCTGTAAAACTGAGTGTCAAATGGGGAATTACTTTGATTATTATTATGGATGTAATTTATTGGTTTCTTGTCAGTTAAAGTCTGCATCGCCGTACTACAGAAGAAATGAAAATGAATGCTGTGGATACAAAAACAGAAATGTTGACTTTATTTAAGTGGGTTTCTTTCCAGGCGCCTGGGATGGAACCTGTCTCCGCATCGGTTGAGCCTGGACAAGTAGTGATACTTTTTAGCGCTGATCCGGCATTATCTGAAACATTTCAATCCGCATCACTTGGATGGACGCACTCGTTATCTGGATCAACCTGGATCCAGGGAACCCAGCTTCAAACCCAGAACGAGGATTCACGTCTCGAAATCATGCAGCAAATTGGGGCGATTGAAAAAGGGGGTGGATTCCTGAGTAACCTCTGTGTCTGGGAAAACATTCTTCTCCCGAGCGCTTACCGATCAGGAAGACCCACCGGTGAATTTCTTGACCTTCTCAAAGACGCTGTGAACAAAATTGGTATTCCAAAAGAAGATATCGACCGCAACCTGACTTCGCGCGTTGATGAGTTGTCTGAAACAAGAAGAATTCTCCTCGCATTGGCGCGAGAATCTATCCATTCACCTTTGATCTGGATGTTACACAATGTTCTGGACGATCTGCCAACTCGGGGATTGAAGCAGGCTAAAAAAGAAATAGATCGTCTTGCTGATGAGAATGCTGAAGCTGGATGGATCATTTACACTTGTGAGGAACCTGTCGCCGATTCTTTTCCAGGCGCAAAACGTATCTATCTGGAAGAATTGAAATCAGAGCCAACTGCAAAATCCAGCGCTCCAATCTAAATTTCCACAATCATCATCGTTCCTTGTATTATGAATTACCTCGAACAGTCAGAAACAAATTTGCGTCGCTTGGACGATCGTGCCAAACACACGTTGTGGATCATCATTTTTTGTGTGTTTTTGCTGGCTCTTTATGCTGCCTGGCGCAAGGAAGCCCTCACCAGCTCCACTCGCATATATTTGAGATCGGATACATCGGATGCGCTGGCTAAAGGCGATATGGCCAAGATCAGTGGATTCAAGGTCGGTATGATCAGTGACCTGGAACTCCAGCCGGACCGCACGGTCAAAGTGGAACTCAAAATCTTCGACGAATATCTGAGTTTTATCCGAACGGATTCAGTAGCGCTTCTGAGAAGTGAAGGATTCATCGGTGGTTCTTATATTGAGATTCTTCCCGGCTCACCCAATGAACCATTTGTCAGCGCGGGAGACACACTTGTGTTTCAAAGGGAAGAAAGTATCGCCGATATTTCTAAGGCGGTTCGCGATCAGTTAACTCCAATCAACCAGGAAATTCTTTCTCTATTAGCATCATTCAACGATCCCGACGGCGAATTCCGACAACTCATGGGTAATGTCGAAAATTCCACTGCTTCACTGGACAATATGCTGCCGCAGCTATTGACCCGCGTGGATCAAACCCTGGTTAATGTCGAAAAGATCACAGGGGGACTCCAAACGTCCCTGGACCAATACTCCAGAAGTATCCAGGGACTATTGGATTATATTAACAGCCCGGAAGGTGAGTTGAAAAAAATCATGACCAACGTTGAAGGAGCAACTCAAACGCTGCCTGAGGCTGTAGAAAACCTCAACCAAACACTTGAATCAGCAGAGAAGCTATCGGCAGATCTCAGCGCTGCATTGGCAAAAGCAGCTCCAGAGATCCCGGTTTTGATATCTGAAGGAGTTCAACTGGCCAAAGACGCAGACGATGTGCTGCGCGCTCTGAAATCCATGTGGCCACTAAAGAACACAGCTCCACTCCAACCAGCAGATGCTCTTGAGTTTCAATCCCCATAATGCGTCACTCGCCATCAAGCCATAAGCTCCAATCCATTATGAAAGCTTTTCTCAGCAAATATCGTGACTTATTGAATCCGGTTAAGGCGATTCTCGTGATTCTCGTGGCGTGGTCCGGGTTACCAGGCTGCGCATCCACAGACCCTTCTCCTCAGATCATGCAGACCGAACAAGGAGAACGAGCCTACCAGACCGGAGTCGCAGCGATGGAAATGTGGCGTTACGATGTGGCTCTGGGTCAGTTCATGGATTCATTGAGATGGAATCAATCAGTTGAAAACGCAGCAGGTATTTTGAAAGCTCTCCACGCCATCACCGCAACATTCCAGGCCAAAGGAGAATTGGAATCTGCTCTCGAATCAGCCAACACTGCGATCCGGCTGGGATTGAGTCCGGATTCAGCCATTGGATTTCCAAACCCGGAAATCTGGCGACCTCTATGGGTGGAATCTTACTGGATCAGGGCCACCATTCATGCCCGCATCAGCGAACTTGATCAAGCCCAGTCAGATCTTACAACCTACATTCAGGAACTGGAAGGCCGTAATGATTCCAGTCAGGATCAGAAAATCGCCAACCTGCAATCCTTCATTGCTTTGAAAAGATCGAATCCTGAACAAGCGCTTGTTCATGCAGAAGCAGCTCTCCGACTTGCTGGCAATGAGAAAGATTCCTCCCCCGAAACAGCAACTGCCTGGCAACGTCTGGCAGAAGCACAGGAAGCGTTGGAAGATCTAAACAATGCCGAAAAAAGTTGGTCACAAAGTTTACAATTAAATAGAAAACTCGGACGTTCCGACCGGATGATCACAGCGCTGGAAGGATTGGCTCGCATCCAGGAATTGCAAAACCAACCCGACGCAGCGCAAGAATATCGCCAGCGCGCTCAAACAATCCAATCAGCGCTATCCAGCAACAGAACCCAATAATTCATAACTCATAACTCATAATTCCGACCTACTCCATCCACTCCGGAACCGATTCCCCTGCCCAGATCTGTTCAATCGTCTGTCTTTTACGAACCACCGCAGCCTTGTCTCCGTTCACCAACACCTCTGCAGCCATTGGACGAGTATTGTAGTTACCTGCCATAACAAACCCGTAAGCTCCGGCGCTCAACATGGCAACATAATCGCCTTCCTCCAGTTTCTGAATTGCTCGTTCCTTGCAGAATGTATCTCCAGATTCGCAGATCGGTCCGACAACATCGGAGGCTATCGCTGGTAAATTCTTGTCTTCTTGAACAGGAACAATCTGGTGATAAGAATCATAAAATGCGGGACGAATCAGATCGTTCATTGCCGCATCGACTATCACGAAATTTTTCTGCCCGGTATTTTTCACATACTCGACTCTGGAAATCAAAGCCCCGGCATTTCCGGCAAGAAAACGTCCAGGCTCTAGCAAAACCCTCAAACCTAAAGGCTTCAGCAGCGGAACCAATGTCTCAGCGTATGTCTTGGGTGTCAGAATTTTTCGACCTTCCTCGCTGTCCCACCAGGATTCCTGACCACTTTCCAGCGCTGGATCATACACAATTCCTAATCCACCTCCGATGCTGAAGAATTGAATACTGGAATATGTATTTTTCAGCTTCTCCACCAGTGGAGCCACTTTCTGCACAGCGGCCCGAAACGGCTCCACTTCAGTTAATTGAGATCCAATATGCATTTGCACTCCGCGAATCTCGATCCCGGATAACCCAGCCGCATGGGCGTATAGCGCTTCGATCTTTTCAAAAGCGACACCAAATTTGTTCTCGTATGTGCCCGTGGTGATTTTCGCGTGAGTATGCGCATCGACGTTTGGATTCACCCGAATCGCTACGGGGGCTTGCTTGCTCATCTCGGTGGCCACTTCATGGATGCGCTGTAACTCCGCCTCACTCTCAACATTAAAGCAGTAAATCCCCTGCTCCAGAGCGTAACGGATCTCCTCCCGCCGTTTACCCACTCCAGCAAAGACACATTTAGCAGGATCACCACCCGCAGCCTTGACTCGCATGATTTCCCCGTCACTCACCGTATCAAAGCCACCTCCCAAATTAGAGAAAAGTCGCAGTACAGCCTGATTGGAGTTGGCTTTCATCGCGAAGCAGATCAAATGATCCAACTCGCTCAGGGAACTCGATAGTTTTTTGAAATGCTCCTCAAGTGTACGTTGAGAATAAACGTAAAGCGGAGTCCCGTAATGTTCAGCCAAGGATTGCAGGGACACATC
>JAUIHU010000722.1 GCA_030432175.1 Verrucomicrobiia bacterium
ATTTCCTTCCGCGCCGGGCCTGCGTTCACATGGCAATGGACGCAAGTCAGGTTGCAGAGTTTTCCAAGATTGAGCTGAAGGATCTGGGGCTTGGCGCGTCGCAGTTCAAGTCCATGTTCCTGAAGTTTGAGGTTGAAATCTGCGTGGAGCGTTTCCGTTTCCATGAAGCGATTCAATGATACTGCGCAATTCTCAGCTTAGTGTTTAATCCTGTCAACAGCAGGAAGTTCCGGATGTTTCCTCTGAGTCTGAATCACAACAACTGCCTCCAATCGGCGCTGCATCAGGAAATGTAAAGTGCGCCGAGTAAGCCTTGGAACGAAATCGTCTCCACTCCCCTCGATTCAGTGACTTCCGGCTGCCGCGCACCCAGGCGCAACCCTCATCGTCCACGACTTGCCAGAACGGACCTTTATAAATCGCCGACATCCCGGAGTCTTCTTCATCTTCCATTTCCTCTGGATGCGGTTTCCAGGCACAGATCGTCATGGAGCGAAACTCTATGTCGTTGACCGTACGCCAGGGTTCCGGTTGCAACTCCAGGATCTCAACTCCATGAAATCCTGCGTCAACAAATGCCGAAACAAATTCTTCTTCGCTCAACGCTCCTGAAATACATCCGCTCCACAAATCCGCATCCGCTTGCATGGCTTCTGGAACTTGGGTGTCAGAGACTATGTCAGAAATCACGGCGCGTCCACCTGGCTTCAAAACTCTGAAAATTTCCTGAAATAATTGTCGTTTGCTTTCGGGCGCAACAAGATTCAAGACACAGTTGGATACCACCACGTCCACAGAATTATCCTTCACTAAAGGATGGCTGAAGGTCATTTCTTCCATGTGCGACCGCAGTTTGTGGAAGCCGCTGAGATCTTGTACCGGGTTGGATTTCAACCACTTTTCCAGGGATTCGAGATCCATGCCCAAATCTTCAATTGTGCCTTTCAGGAATTTGACATTGGCATAACCAATTTTCTCAGCGACAACTGGAGCATTCCGTCGCGCCACTTCCAGCATGTCATCTGTCATGTCCACTCCGATGACCTTTCCTTCCGGCCCGACCACTTGAGAGGCTATAAAGCAAATCTTCCCAGTGCCCGAGCCCAAATCCAGCACGGTCTCTCCGGGATTCAAGTACTTTGAGGGATCCCCACATCCATAATCTTTTTCGATCACTTCAGAAGGAATGACCTTCAGGTACTTTGGATCATAATCAACCGGACAACAGAGCGCCTCTTCTTTTACGCGGGAGGCTTCCGCATACCGTTCTTTAACGATTTCCTGCATGAGAAGTATTTGTGGTGAAGAATGGTTTTGTTGTAAAGCTCTCAGGTGAGAAGTTTCAGAAGAAATATTATTCCTGCCCATTGAAAATTTCTTTTAAAACTCCATTCCCAATCCTGATCGCAATGGACGTAGAGCGCTGTGGTCCACTCCGGATCATCTGGAAACCAGTGGAGCCTGCCCAACACGGAATGTCTGGAATTTACACCTCTATCAACCTGTAGTATCAAATTTGAAGCGCAACAAAGTGATCTCATTGGAGTCGAGGGGTGTAATTAAAGTCGGTTGGCGTCCTGGGAACGCTGATCCGCTTAAGAAATCAAAATTGCATAGCTCTGGAATTTTGATACGATAACACTTCATCATGATGGTTCCGATTCACATGCGAAGCTATGTCAACGGGTCGGTCCTAACAGCTGATTCGCCGAAAAGGTTGTCAGCTGGCGGCAGATGTAATTCTGGATGACAACGAAAAAATGTGGAGAGCGCTCTCTACGTGGGAGGTCGTTTTACCAACATCGAAGGCGTAGCGGCGAATCACATCGCCAAATGGGATGGATCGGCCTGGTCTCCGTTCGGGTCGGGATTCACACGCAGAGTCGCTTCTACTACTGATGACTTCGCTGTAGCGATCTGGCGCGACAGATTGTTCGCTGGAAGTGAATAAGCAATTGGGCTGAGCGAAAGACCACCGGCTTGTTCCGTCCAGACGATGAGGCGCCGGTCGCGGTCATTGTCACTGAATCCCCTATCTCTTATATTTTTTATCGATCCATTCGGCTGTAATCGAGGAGAAACGAATCGTCATTTCAGGAACTGAAACTACAGGGTGTATCGCCCAGTTTTCAAAATATTGGACATGGCCTAACAAGCCGGGCAAGGTTGGCTTCTGGGGGATGAGTTTCACCACTAAGCGTTTCTGGGTTGATCAACATAGAATCGGAAAGTCTTTATAGTTCTTGAGTCTGCGTAATAATCTCCCAAAAATTAATCGGGTCCTCACGTATGTTTTTGACTGAGTGGCTGATTACTAATCTTCTTAGCGCTCATTGGCTCCCTTCGATCAAAATCCGATCAACAAGCTTCAACGGAATCAGGCCCAGATAGGCACATAGCCAGCACGAGGGTTCTCCTGGTTTTGTGGTTTGATCAAACCTTGA
>JAUIHU010000723.1 GCA_030432175.1 Verrucomicrobiia bacterium
ATTTCAGTTTCCTGGAATTCTCGGATGTCAGCAGCTCCAACATTGCCCATACAGGTCATAATGGCGCCAACCAGATTTTGAGATCCATCATCAACAGCTGCGGGTCCGTATAAAATCTGCTCAAGTGATCCGGTGATCCCAACCTGAATACGGGTTCCACGAGGCAAATTTGAGTGTGAGGTAGCCATTCCCCAATGGAAACCTTGTCCTGGAGCTTCCTTAGCTCGGGCAAACGCACTGCCAATCATCACAGCATCGGAACCGCAGGCAAGCGCTTTACAAACATCGCCGCCCTTACTCATTCCTCCATCAGTGATAATCGGGACATAACGACCGGACTTTTTAAAGTAAGTGTCCCTCGCTGCGGCACAATCTACAGTTGCAGTCACCTGAGGCACACCCAGTCCAAGAACTCCGCGACTCGTGCAAGCCGCTCCTGGGCCAACTCCAATCAGCACGGCGGCAACACCGCATTCCATTAGCTCCAAAGTCACTTGATAGGTCACAGCGTTACCAACAATCACTGGAATTTTCAGCGATTTGACAAATTTCTCCAGATCAAGCGACTGATATTCTGTCGAAATATGACGGACTGTGGAGACTGTGGACTGAACAATAAAACAATCTGCTCCGGCTTCCTGGGCAATAGCCGCAAACCGCTCGGCTTTTTGGGGAATGGAACTGACAGCCGCGAGCGATCCGGACGCCTTGACTTCGCTCACACGTTTTGAAATCAGATCTTCTTTGATGGGTTCTTGATAAATCTTCTGAATGATTGATGTCACTTCTTCCTTGGAAGCAGTCAGGATCTGGTTCAGAGCTTCTTTAGGATCTTCATATCTTGTCTGGATCCCTTCCAGATTAATCACCCCTAAACCTCCTTGAGCGCTCATTTCCTGACAGAAACGAACATCAGTCACACCATCCATCGCACTGGCAATGATTGGAATTTTAAGTGTAATCGGATCACCATTGCTGCTGGGAATCTGAAAACAAGTGTCCACTTCGTTCGGGTTAATAGTGACACTTCCTGGCACCAATGCTATTTCATCAAACCCGTAAGTGACACGAGCTTTCCTGTTACGTCCAATCCACATTCCCATAGTTATTTTCTTTCTCTAAATCTAATCCGTTCCAACTATTCAATTACAATTCCAACTTCAACTTCAATTTCCATTCCAGGATTTCTCACTTCAGCTAAGAGGCATCCGCTTGGAAGATCCTGGAAGAATCAATCATCAGGCAGCCACCGTTCACTCTGAGTTGGTCAAAATCTGAACTCCTCATTCATTTTCATGCACTGAGGACATTTCGAAAAGACAACATCCGAATCATCGGTGTAAACGTACCCACAACCGGAGCATCGGAATACTCGATCTTCCGAAGGTTCGGGCTCAAGCTTCTTCCGACGAAACCGATAATATAGAACCACAAAAAAAAGACCTGCAAGCAAAGAAAACAGGTAAAACAGGATTATCTGGTCCAGGCGCATATTTTTTTCACGATCAAAGTTTGGGATCTGGCTCAGTATCCATTGAGATTCCCCAGACAAATACCGCCTCTCCAACTGTCAAATCCAGATAATGACTTGGTTCAGTATCACCATTTAATAGCGATGTTGGGCTGGTCTCCAAAGAGGATAGCGAATTCAATCTTCCATTTCTAATGATCCTGAGCGCCCAGTCATCTGCTGGTTTATGGCCCGATCCAGGAGGTAAAAGAGTTGCAGACAGCACGTGCCCCTGCCCATCCACGGTCAGCTCGATTCGAGTAGGACCAATCAATCCAGCTTCCGGCCACTTTGGTAATTCAATAAAGTTTACCAGACGGCGATCCTTAAGATTTCCGGAAAACTCGACATAGGTGGAAGACTCAATTTGCGTCATGGAACCAGCATGCTGGAGATCCTGCTCGAAATTCTCTTTTTGCCAAATTAAGTCATAAGCAGCGCACTCAGTCCCCGAAGTCTGATTTAAAAATGTTTTCCCGAAATCTGTGGAATCAACTTGAGTCAACCTTGTTGCTTGAACCAGTTCCTCCTCCCATTGAAATCCGGTTTGAGGCGGAACTGCCCAGCCTGTTCCTGAAAATGATTCTATTCGCGGCAGGGCAAATAGCGAAGGATCAGTTGACTGATTCTGCAATTGAAGTTGAAAACCATCATCATTCAACGCGGAAGACGCCATTAAAATTTCGGTTCTTTCAACTGACCTTTCTGCAGATGGGGCATAAAACTGACCCGCAATCAGAATCAGAATGTATTGAAACAAAAAAACCAGAACTATCCAGGAAAGCCATTTCCAGCGTTTTGCATTTGTTTCAGGATCCCTGACAGAATGACTGCTCTGAGAAATGTAGGCGTGACTCGAATGTTTAAATGGATTCGACCTGACTGATGTATCTTTTTCCTGAAATGACAGCTTGCACAAAGG
>JAUIHU010000724.1 GCA_030432175.1 Verrucomicrobiia bacterium
GAGATTACAGACCCAGGATTCTTTCATTGGACGCAGGAGGGCAGCGGCCCCTAAAGTTAAGAACAATACAATAGGAGCCAGAGCGATCATCCAGCCCAGATAGTGAAAATAGTTTTCCATATTATTAATTAAGACTGGCAGGTCAAAGGCGCTGGTTTGGAATGATCAACGTTATTTAACAGGTTTATGTTGTCATTCTCCGAGCTCTCGTTGGTTTGCATGCCTGAGCGAATCAATGCATATCCTAAATGATCTCTCCACCCTCGAATCCATTCAGCTGAAGTGCGAGCCTGAGGTATCTCAGAGGTTGAAGGACGGTGTAATTCGAAGACACCTTTATGATAATAATGAATTTCTTCTGAATGCGGATCCAGAGCTGCCAGTTGTGTCCATTCATTCTGCACCATTCGACGGATATTGGGGTCAGCTTTCAGAATGGACTCCAGAGTCTGAACACTGGCTTCAACGATGAAAAGAATCCTCAAGGATTCATGAAGTTCTACCATTTGCCAGGGCAGCCCGGTTCTCAGATCGCTGCCTGCGCCGTCCATAACACCGAGCATGGATGTCACATTGTGAGGCAATTTGGTTCCGCATCCCCATCCGTTGGGATCAGTATAAGAAAAGTAGTACTCCAGATTGATTCCGCCACAAACCGGAACAACCGCTTGAAGGATTCGGGTTAAAACGGGAGCGTCCGGACCATCTCTCGTTGGATCATACGAGGTCAGGAATGCGCGTCTGTCCATGAACAATCCTCGTAGTCGACTTCTCCTGCCAACATAGCATGCAGCATTGGTGGCGTGGCCGCATTCCGGTCTTGGTTGAGCTAAATGTTCGGAACGCGCTTCGACGTGCTCGACAGCCTTCTTTTCGCTCAAACCAAGTGGAGCAGAGCGGAACCGTCTGCATCGTTCAAGCGCATTATAAGCTCGTGCGTCGTCCAATGCGCTTATGACCTTTTCCACCTGGTTGCGATGTGAAACAGGCGCCCGTCCCAGATCGAAATAAGTCATCGAATCATCACAGGTGTTGTGATATCCACCAAGAAACCAGACTGAGTCCGGGATCTCTATTCCGCGTGCCTGAAGTAAGTCTCTAACCCGTGCGTCATTCGCCATCATGGCAAACACGCGGGCGTTCGGGCCACCCTTCGCTCCTCCACAAGCGCCACAATCATACGCGGCCTTGTGCGGATTGTTCATGCTGGATGATCCATGTCCGATAATCGCGACGACTGGCGCAAACCGGGAGGTCAGTCCGATATCAGTGAGCATCCGTTCCACCATGTTTGCCATTTCATCAACGGAAAATCCCAGTTGGTCAGGAGTAGCGCCAGGTTCAGCATTTTTTCTTTCAAAAATTACATCAGTATCAGGTGGCCGGGCTACAATGGAGTGCGCTAATCTTCTCAGGCGGGCCATGTTGCGCGGGGCTACGACTCCTGCTACCAGTGGAGCGGTAGCCACTGCGCCAAGAAAACCGGTGATCATTCCCCCAAGCAATCCCTGAGCGCCCAGGTGCAATCGGTGATTTGCTGAACCGATCCAATTTCTGATCTTTTGAAATTTTTCATGATCATCACCGCGCCCAGCTGCAGCTGTTTCCTGAACAAAGTGTTGCGGTCGAACAACCGGGGGGCAAAGTGGAGTATAATGGGCGTCTGTAATAGCCCGGTAGTACATTGGGATACTGAAAAAGCCAGCCGCCCCGAATGTCTCCGCTTCAGGGTATTTTTCCTCGAGTCCTCTTCGAAATGATTCTTCTCGATCATCAATGCAGCAGACGACCTGGAACTCAGTTTTCGGACTGCCGGCTTTCCAGGGAGCTTTGGCGCGATGATGAATCGCGTCTAAAGTTTCCATGCGATAACGACGTTCGTAGGCCAGATGAAAAACCTGACGTCTGGAGAGTGAATCAAATCCGGTGACTTCATCAATCAGTCCTTTCCATTCATCGGCAGAAAGTTTCATGAGAGCGGAAGCTTCCCACCCTCTGAATATTGCCACCTGAAACATCAAGAATGCTTTTTGTATGTCCGACGGTTGATCCTGTTTTTCCTGCTTTGGCTTGCTTTGCCCGTCGTTCAATATGGCGCTTTTCAAGATGAGTCGAATTACCAGATATTCTAATAGTGACCCTTGAGAAATGGGGAGGGAAACTTTGTCCGGGCGGCTTTCAATCTGATGAATCATTCCCGCCCATCCTTTGAGTTCCAGCGCGGTGGATGCCAGAAACTCTCCCCACTCAGATTCCGGAACTTGTAATGATTCCAAAGCGTCGATCAAACTCTGTTCCAATGTAACAGAGTTTGACTTGATCCGATTCAGCTCTCGCGAAACTTTTCTGAGCCATTGAGGAGAACCGGGAGAATTTTTTCCATACAGGATTTCAAAGGCGTGAAATAGCCCCTTTTCTCTTTCTGGCAGTTG
>JAUIHU010000041.1 GCA_030432175.1 Verrucomicrobiia bacterium
GATCAGATTGACTACTTGAGTACTAAAAATTCCAGCGGGTAATTTTCATGCAGCATTATAACTTTAGAAAACTCCACGATTATAAAAATAGTCAATAAAAAGCAGGAATAGGCAAATCTAGATTACCTAGACCTCTACAAAGATGAGAAATCTATTTCTATTTTTAGATTCAATTTTTACGACGATTTTAAAAAAGGATTTCTCTATGCCTACAAACAAGGTGCCTCAAGTAAATATTTAGATTTAAATTACATCTCGAACAATACCATTGAAAACAAAGTATTAATAAATTCATAGGATTACAGCCAAAGGTTAGAAGTTTATACAAATTAATAAAAAGAGCCTTACAAGTTATTTTTGGTGTAATATAAAAAACGACTATTTTTGGTTAAGCAAACTTTCGAAGAATTTAACACCCAGTTGATTATTGTTTTGAATTTAAAGAGATTAGAGCAAAATTTAATAAACGCAGATCTATTCCACATAGTCGATACAAAAGAATAAAGAATGCTGGATGAAAATAAAGAATTCAAAATAAAAACACCTTTTTTTAATTTACAGTTTTTATGTGGAGATACTTAATTGGTTTGGATGCAGAAATTGGAATTGCCTCCAGGCTAACGCCACCAGACGGAATTCTTGTGCCGACGCTTGTTGATTCGGATCAATCCTGGATTCAGATCAGCGCAGGGTACCGGCATTCTTTTGCCCTCAGTCAGGAAGGTTCCTGGTTTGCCTGGGGAGACAATCGCGTTGGTCAATCAGGAGTGGATTTTTTGAACCTGGTTCGGCTTCCGAATCAAGTCGGTTCTGAAACGGGCTGGCTAGCCGTGCAGGCTGGCGGTGTGCATGGTTTGGCTATTGGAAGCGAGGGAGTCATCCGAGCATTGGGAGGAAATGAATTTTCGCAGTTAGGTGATGGAACGACTTCAAATCGCATTGAGCCAGTTGAGGTTTTTCTTCAATCCGTCAATGAAGAGCCGCCTTCGGTGGTTAGAAATCCTCGCAGCAGAGTCGTTGAATCGGGTAGTTCTCTCACTTTGTCGGTTGAAGCAGAAGGAACAGAGCCACTGACTTTTCAATGGAGGCGGAATGGGATTGAGATCCCTGGAGCAACCGATGATTTTCTGGATTTAACCAATATCGGGGAGAATCAACAAGGCAGCTACGATGTTGTGATTAGAAACCAACTGGGATCCGTCACCAGCTCTTCAGCTGAAGTACGCGTTTTAGGAGTTCCCAGATTGACGCAAATTCCTCAATCATTGGACGCAGCAGTTGGCGGGAGAGCGGTTTTCAGCGTTGTGGTGGACCCGAGAGATGTTGCTTTGGGCGGATTGGAGTTTCAGTGGTTTCATGATGGCGAACCTGTATCGGTTTCTCAGAATATTCTTGGGGCGCAGTCTGCAACATTGGCGTTGACGAGAATTCAGAGTTCCATGGCTGGAGAATACCAGGTCAGGGTGACTGGCCCAGGTGGGGAAGTTCTTTCTGATCCGGCCATATTAAGCGTGGTCACAGCTCCTGTGATCACTAATCCCCCGGCAAGGCAGCTTAAAGTTTTACAAGGCGGAAATTTGGAACTTTCGGTTTCAGCTGTCGGATCTGAACCGTTGCAGTATGAATGGTTTTTTAATAGTGAGGTGATTCCCGGAGCCACAGCCGCTACTTTGCGTGTAGAATCGGTTGATATAGTCAACGAGGGAACCTATCGAGTTCGGGTGTCCAATGGATTAGGTGTCGCCAGCAGTTCGCCTTCTCAGGTCATCGTGGAAAGTCCGCCGGTGATTACCCAATCTTTCGGGAACGTCGTCGCGAAGCGGGGTGACCCGGTGACCCTCCGTGTGGAAGTAACGGCCAAGCCAGATCCATTGATAATTTGGAAAAGAAATGGGGTTACGATTCAAGGCTCCAGCGGGAACGAATTGACTATTCCAAGTGTTGGAGATCGGCATCAGGGGATTTACACCGTTCAAGCTATCAACCCGGTTGGCTCTGATACAGTGAATGGAACTATCATTGTCAGCGAAGCGCCACGGATTCTGGTTCCACCCCGAGGCGGTTTCGCTGCGAATGGTGGCAGCGCCAGGCTGGCTGTGACGGCTGTCAGTAATTTGCCACTGATCTATGAATGGTTCATCAATGATTCAGCCATACCAAATTCCGATACTCCTCGTCCGATTATTCAAAATATCAGTCAGGACGATACTGGAAATTATCTTGTGGAAGTCAGTAATCAGGTCGGAACGACTCGAAGTTCGCCAGCAGCGCTCCTGCCAGTGGATATTTCAAAATTTCCGCAAACTGTGAACCCAGGCGAAGATGTCACAATTGCGGTGGATCCTCTTAATAATCCAGGACCTCTGGAGTACACATGGCGATTGAATGGTAAAAAAATCGAAGATGGTTCAGCTGATCCAAGCCTGACTATTGAAGAAGTAGAAATGGCGGATGCGGGTTTGTATTCGGTGACCATTACGGATGGGACGCTTACCAGCACCTTGTTTGCAGACGAACTGAGAGTCAACGCTCCGGCGATCAGTCTGCAAGATCAGTTCGAGGATAGTGAGTTGTTGCAAACCGAAGAAGGAGAAGCTCTGCGGGTCGGTGACAACATTGGCGCAACGCGGCAAACAGGAGAGCCTGAGCATGCGGGTGTTTCGGGAGCGCATTCGGTTTGGTTTTCGTGGGAGGCCCCTGCGAATGGCTATGTTGAGATAGAAACAGAAGGGAGTTCCATTGATACAAGATTGGCCGCTTATACAGGGTCTGCCGTCGAAGCTCTTTCTGAAGTTGCCAGTGATGATGATACTGATTCGGACATTTCCAGTGAAATCCTGTTTGGTGTGCAGTCCGGGACTACATATCATATTGCAATAGATAGTCCGAGAGGTCAGGAGGGGCGGATTGCAATTGAACTGGAATTTACTGAAACGGAATTGATCCCTTTGACTATCGCTTCACAACCAGCAGAGCAACGCGTTCAGGCAGGCCAGAATGCTCAGTTTATGGTTCAAGCCGAGGGACAGGGAGATCTGACTTATCAGTGGTTTCTGAACGGATTAGCTATTGACGGAGCCACAGGGACCATGTGGAATTTTGCCAACACTTCGACCAATACGGTGGGAACTTATTTTGTTACAGTGACGGATCCGGGCACTGGATTGATCATTACCAGTGAGCCAGCCAGCCTGTATATTTCGGAAAGCGAGCTGAACGGAACACCGGTCGCTGAATCTCCTCTGGGATCACCTGAGTTCAAGTTTAACATTGCGCAGAATAATGTTCAGAATCAGTCAGCCAGAAGTCAGCTGGGGGCGCGTTCTGATTCTTTCCCGCGAGGTGGCGCTCCTGTCAGCGGGTTCACAAACCGGCAGATTTATAACACTTTTGGGGCGACCACAGAGTCGAATGAACCAGATCACTGTGGGGTCCCGGGTGGGGCTTCTCAGTGGACCATTTTCACTCCTCCATTTGATGGAACGGTAGTGATGGATACCAATGGCAGCGATTTCGACACGGTGCTGGCAGTCTACACATCGCTGACTGCTTCATTCGATGATCTCGTGGAGATCGCCTGTGACAATAACAGTGGAACGGATGGACTGGACAGTCGGCTGCAGTTTGAAGGTTCAGCTTCATTGACATATTTTGTGGTGATAGACGGTGTGGACGGAGCTACGGGTGTGGCGGTGATGAATACAAATGTATCGCCGCTGTTGGGGGCAACGGTGACACCAACCGTACTGTCGGCGCAGGAAGGCGATTCTGCTCAGTTTGAGGTGACATTCGAAACGCCTCAGGAAGGTGTCTCTGTTCGATGGCGAAAAAACGGGGAATTAATTGAAGGAGAAAACAGCCTGACTTTGAATTTAGCTTCTGTAAGCCAGGCTGATGCTGGTGAATATGAAGCAGTGATCACTGACAGCATTGGAGCAGAGACATTGGCAACCGCAGGCACACTGGACATCCTGGCGCCTCCAACCATCGTTTCCCAGCCGGAGAGCCTTTCGGTATTTGAAGGCAGCGCTGCCAGTTTTTCAGTCACAGCGGTTTCAGATGGTGATTTGAGCTATCAATGGCACTTTAATGGCGCTCCAGTAGATGTGGCTCCGAACGGTCCGGATTGGCAAATTGATCCTGTCAATTCGGATGTGGCGGGTGAGTATTTTGTTGAGGTAGCCGGAACAGGTGGGGTTCGGCGCAGTGAAGTCGTTAATTTAAACATCCTCGAACCAACACGCATTCAGACACCTCCTTTCAGTTCTGTGGCTCCAGTGGGTAGTGAAGTTGTTCTCAGTGTTGAAGCGACTGGAACCAGCCCATTGGATTATAGTTGGATTTTTAATGGCGATACTTTGCCTGGAGCTAATGAGCCAACATTGACGCTATCCAGTTTGTCAAATGATGAGGCAGGTGAATACAGAGCGCGGGTGAGTGGTCCAGGAGGCGATGTCGAGAGCGCGCCAGTCAGTGTGACCATACTTCCTCTACCCGTTATTCAGCAGCAACCTCAGGGTGTCACTGGTTTTGTTGGCGAACTGGTTACACTGCAAGTCACTGCCACTGGTGGTGAGCCTCATAACTACCAATGGTATAAGAATGATCAGCCGATCCCGGAAGCTGACGATGATTTTCTAACTTTGGCCGACCTGAAACTTTCAGATTCAGGAGATTATCGCGTGGAAGTAAGCAATGATGCAGGTGTCGTTGTTAGCGATACTGCCCAGGTAGTGGTGTTGACGGAATCAGGCGATCCAATTGAAATTTCAGAAATTATTCCCCAGATTGCAGCCCCGGATGAACATCCGACAGTGACTTTGAAGTTTAATTCGGTTCCAGGTTCAACCTATGAGCTGGATGTGTCATTCAATTTGGCTGACTGGAATAACTCGCTGCTACAATTCACAGCAGATTCCTCGGAAAGCGAATGGAGCTTTACTGAAGGAGTGGAGTTCACTGAGGTGAGCAGTCCAGGCTCAGCGAGATTTTATCGATTGAGACAACTGAACCCCTGATGTTGTGTGTTCAATGGCTACCAGAATTGGCCGTCCTGAACTTTTGCGAAATGCCATGAGAATCTGGCTTCATCAAATCGTTATACTTTCAGGATAGAGTTTTTCTTTGTTTGCTGTTTCCTGGGCTGAGGTAAGTTTGTTCTTCGTGATACATTACATCAGCCTGGTTAGAATAGAATCCGGATTATGAAATTATTTATAAATGCCTCAGAAACGTTTCCCCTCAACAGGCTCATGTCGATCCTGATTGTATGCTGGGGATTGTTTTCGGCATCGAATGTGGCCGATTTAAAAGCGAATGATGATTCGGCTTACGCTGTGATTTTCATCACTGTCGATGGACTGAGATCCACGGAAGTCCTATCCGGGGTTGACCCCACGTTGTTGACCGATGATCGCAAAGCCAGTGGCATCGCTTCGGACGATTCTTTAAAAGATATTCGCGAGCGATACTGGGATGAATCTCCCGAGGTTCGTCGTCAGAAATTACTCCCCTACTTCTGGAATGATTGGATCACGCAAGGGGCTTTGATTGGAGATCTCAATTATCTGGACGGGGCTGTACAATATCGAAATCCTCAGAAGGTTTCATATCCGGGATACTCCGAACTTCTGACCGGACGCGTGGTTCCTCTCATCATTGGAAACAGGAAAATACAGAATCCGGAACAAACGATCCTGGAATTTGTTAAGGCAAAGCACGGCTGGACAACTCAACAGGTAGCTGTCTTCGCTTCCTGGGATGTATTTCCCTGGATTACCATGAGCGAACCTGGGTCTATCTTTTGTAATGCAGGATACATGAATCTGGATCTGGACTGGGTAAAGCAGCGCCCGGGAGTGGATATGTTAAATCGCAACCAGTCCTTGTTGAGTACTCCATGGGATTCTGTTCGCCATGATGTGGTCACCGCTGAATTGGCGCTGGCTTACCTTGATGAGGAACGTCCAAGGATGTTTTACCTCTCATTGGGTGAGACGGATGACTGGGCTCATGAGCGTCGATATGATCGGGTTCTTGAGATGGCGGTGTACTTTGATGAAACACTGAAGAGAATCTGGGATTGGACACAGTCTGTGGAATGTTACCGGGATCGAACTTTGTTTGTCGTCACATCGGATCATGGTCGTGGACAAAACGAAGAGACCTGGACCAGTCACGGTCGGGCCATTCCAGAGGCGGCCAATACCTGGGTGGCATTGAGAGGTCCGGGGATTCCTTCTGTGGGCAAAACCAAATTGGACCAGACAATTTATCAAACCGCCATAGCTCCCACAATCGCCTGGGGATTTGGATTAGATCCGAAAGAATACTATTCCGAAGCAGATGCGCCGATACCGGTACAGGCGGGATGGTAATAGATCAAGGAGACTTCGAAGAATTGGCTCGCATAATCAGTCCAGGCCCACCAGTTTGGAAAGATGACGAATTTTTATGAGACGGACCGAGCAGTTTCTGAGTATCTGTTGTTCCATTACGGCGATCCGGAAGAAATCCTGGACCATGGAACTGGTCCTTTAGATGCTTTGGATTACCCGAAGCGTTGTATCACTGAACTCGCTCCGGTTGAGGAACTCAAAAAGCTTGGCAGAACATTGCGGGGGTTGGATTTGGGTTGTGCTGTTGGGCGAAGCGCTTTTGAGATGTCAGTTTTCATGGATGAAGTGATAGGGATAGATTACTCTTATCGGTTTGCTGAGGCGGCGGAAAGGTTGAAGACGGACCAGGTCATTTCATATCAGGTGAGAGTTGAGGGGGAAATCATCCGTGAATTGGAAGCTCAACGAAAGCCGGAGTGGAATCCTGAACGCGTGAAGTTTTACCAGGGAGACGCTCAGCATCTTGGTGAGGCTGTCACAGGATTTGATCTGGTGTTGATGGCGAACCTGATTGATCGATTGTCGGATCCGGCTGTGGCAGTGAGTGATGTTATGTCGCGGGTAAATCAAGGTGGGTATATTATCATTACCTCCCCATATACGTGGTTGGAAGAATACACACCCAGAGATAAGTGGCTTGGAGGATTTTTATCTGAAGAATCTGAAGAGAAATCTACATTTGAAGGGCTTAAGGAGATCATGGAAACCGACTTTGATTTAGCCCATCGAAAGAATCTTCCATTTATGATTCGGGAACATTCCAGGAAGTTTCAGTGGAGCGTTGCTGAGGGCACAGTCTGGAAGAAACGCTGAAAACCCAAATAGGTTCTGTTCAAAAAATAAAAAATCACCTAATTTTTCAAAGGGATTGACCGATTGAGCCGTTGACACTAATAAACTCGTCTGATACGAAATAACGCTCGTTTTTCCAGGAAAACAACTCTTCCTGAGCCAACGACCAGAGACTTGATTCATCACTTTATGGCCAAAGCAAAAACCGCTAAAGCAACCAAATACGTATATACGTTCGGAAACAAAAAAGCCGACGGAGACGGAAAAATGAAAGAACTCCTTGGCGGAAAAGGCGCCAACCTTGCGGAAATGACCCGCATTAAGCTGCCTGTTCCTCCGGGATTTACCATTACCACCGAGCTTTGCACTTATTACTACAAGAATAAGAAGACCTACCCGAAGGTTCTGCAATCCCAAATTGAGGACGGGGTTGCCAATATGGAGAAGATCCTTGGACGTAAGTTTGGGGACAAAAAGAAACCGTTACTGGTTGCGGTTCGTTCCGGCGCTCGTGAGTCGATGCCCGGAATGATGGACACGATTCTGAACCTTGGATTGAACGACGAGACTGTAAAGGGGCTTGTTGAGTCCAGTGGAAACGAACGATTCGCTTACGACTGCTACCGTCGATTCATCCAGATGTACGGTGACGTGGTGATGGGCGTCCAAAAACGTGAAGGTGAAGATCACGAACCATTCGAGCAGGTTATTGAAGACCTCAAGGAAGAACTGTTTCCAGGAGAAGAAGATGTTCAGGATACCCAACTGGATGCTGACGCTTTGAAGGAAATGGTTAAGCGCTTCAAGAAACTTGTTAAAGAGCGTACCAAGAAATCCTTTCCGTCGGATCCATGGGAACAATTGGACGGAGCGGTCAGCGCTGTGTTTGGATCCTGGATGAATGACCGTGCGATCGTTTACCGTCAGAAATACAACATTCCTGCAGAATGGGGTACTGCTGTGAATGTTCAGGCGATGGTTTTCGGAAACACCGGTGATGAATCTGGATCTGGTGTTGCGTTTACCCGTGATCCGGCCACTGGAGAGAACGTACTTTACGGTGAGTTCCTGACCAATGCTCAGGGTGAGGACGTGGTCGCTGGAGTTCGGACTCCGAATCCGGTAGCTGAGTTGAAGGATGTGATGCCTGGCCCATTTGATGAGCTGGTAGAAGTTCAGAAGATTCTTGAAGCGCATTTCAAGGATATGCAGGACTTCGAATTCACCATTCAGGAAGGTGAATTATTTATGCTGCAAACCCGCAACGGAAAACGCACCGGGATTGCCGCTGTTCGGATTGCCATGGAAATGGAAAAAGCCGGTTTGATTACCAAGGAAGACGTAATCAACCGCGTTCCTGCAGATCAGCTGGACCAATTATTGGCTCCGATTTTCGATCGTGCCGCTGTCAGCAAAGCTGAAGTCATCGCAACAGGTTTACCTGCTGGACCAGGAGCAGCCACTGGACGTATTTATTTTAACGCCGATCGTGCAGCTGAAGCTTCCAAAGATGGAGATGTGCTTCTGGTGCGTGTGGAAACATCCCCTGAAGATTTGCGCGGAATGATTGCTGCGAACGGTATTCTGACCGCTCGTGGTGGTGTTAGTTCCCACGCTGCTCTCGTTGCCCGTCAAATGGGTAAAGTTTGTGTTTGCGGAGCCAGCTCTCTTCAAATCAGTTATGAATCCCGCACACTGAAAGTGGCCGGGCATACATTCAAGGAAGGTGATTATCTATCCATTGATGGGACGACCGGAGAAGTTTTTGCTGGAGAGATTGAAACAGCTCCATCTGAAATTCTCCAGGTCCTCCTGGATAAATCTTTGAAGCCTCAACAAAGCAAGACTTATCAGTATTTCAACAAGCTGATGAAGTGGTGTGATGAGGTCACACGCTTGAAAGTTCGCACCAACGCTGATTCTCCTGACCAGGTTGAGAATGCAATTGCGTTCGGAGCTTCTGGGGTTGGTTTGTGCCGCACCGAACACATGTTCTTTGAAGGGGACCGAATTGACGCCATGCGTGAAATGATTGTCGCCGACAATGAAGAGCATCGCCGCAAAGCTTTAGATAAACTCCTGCCTTACCAGCGTGAAGATTATATTGGAATCTTTAAAGCGCTGAAAGGTCGTCCGGCTACTATTCGTTTGCTGGATCCACCTTTGCACGAGTTCCTCCCTCACGAAGGAAGCTTGATTCGTGAATTGGCAGACAAGATTGGGGTTTCTTCCGAAACCATCACCAAGCGTGTTGCTGAGCTGCATGAGTTTAACCCGATGCTCGGACACCGCGGATGTCGTTTGGGAATCGTTTACCCTGAGATTTCTGAAATGCAGGCCCGCGCGATTTTCGAAGCGGCAGCTCACGTTCAGAAGCGGAACCGGATCAAAGCATTCCCTGAAATCATGGTGCCGCTCGTAGGATTCCCGAAAGAGTTGGAAAACCAGATTGCTGTGATTCACCGTGTGGCTGAAGAAGTGGCTAAGGAGAAAAAGACCAAGTTCAACTATCAGGTCGGAACGATGATCGAAATTCCTCGCGCTGCTCTGGTTGCCAACGAAATCGCTGAGCACGCTGAATTCTTCAGCTTCGGAACCAACGATTTGACTCAGACCACTCTTGGAATGAGCCGTGACGATTCCGGATCCTTCCTGCCGACATACCAGAACGAGGAAATCATTTCCACCAACCCGTTTGCTGCTATTGACCAGAAAGGTGTTGGGCAATTGATGGAAATCGCTATTGAAAAAGGACAATCCACTCGCCCTGACATCAAATTGGGTATCTGTGGTGAGCATGGTGGTGAGCCTTCCAGTGTGAAGTTCTGTCACCGCGCAGGACTGGCTTATGTCAGCTGTTCTCCTTTCCGAGTGCCGATTGCGCGTCTGGCTGCCGCTCAGGCTGCATTGGCTGATGGAGCGACGACCAAGCCGGCTGCTAAATCAAAAGCAAAGGCGAAAACAACACGTTCCAAAAAGAAGTAATGACGCTTCAATCAAGCTAAGGCTTATGCCTTAGTCTGTTTTTATAAAGAAAGCCACGGACTCCGGGTATGGAGTCGGTGGCTTTTTTATTTAATGCGAAAGGAATCTTTCGTTGTATTTAGATAAATAATTGCTTGAGCAAGTGAAAAACTAATGCACTGTCATTCTATCCTTCATAGTCCATTCCATTCAGACTTTTTAAAACACTGATCTGCCAGGACTTTAGAGCAGCCTTCATTTCACTGACCTTGTCTGGATTCTGCTTCAGAAGGTTCTCTGTTTCTGATGGATCTGATTTCAAATTATAGAGTTCCCATTTGGGATCCCGATCAGGTTTTTGTTGAATCCGGTGAAGTTTCCAATCTCCGTCTATCCAGGCGGCATGTCCCTGGAAATCGTCCAATGGATATTCTTGCTTAATCTCGCCTGCATCCAATCTCAACCGATCAGGAAATGGATTGGAGACTCCTTTGCTCTGGGCCTCCAGTAACTCCGTCATCATCCGATGGCTGGGGACTCCAATACCACGCTCAGGCCGATCCCAGAATCCAATTCCCGTCGAGCGTTGTTGAGTTCCCTGCTCCAATTCACAGGCCAGACTGATTCCGTCCAGCGGGTGTTTGCTGGCTCCCGGGGTGTTGGTCCAATCCAGCAAGGTAGGGAGAATATCAGAGGTGGTGCATCGTGCTTCATAAACACCGGGATGCTCAAATTTTGCAGGCCATTCCAGCAAGCCGGGAACCCTGAGTCCTCCATCATAAATCGACGCCTTCTTCCCACGCGCTCCTCCGGTGGATCCTAGATTGGGCAAGGCGCCGTTGTCGCTGACGTACCAGAGGATTGTATTATCCTTAATGCCCATGTCAGCAATGGATTGTCGCAACTTTCCGAAAGCGCGATCCATTCCGGTGATTTCGCCATAGAAATTTCTGAGGTTTTTATCCTCTATATCGGAATAAATCTCTTCGTCTTCAGGCGCTGCCCGGTGTGGGTTATGTGGGGACCCAAACCACACGACCGCCAGAAAGGGCTGGTCCGGGTGACAGCGCTGATGGTCTTTCATGAAATCAAGAGCCGCATCGACTGTGATCATGGAACTTTCACCCTGAACCGGTGTGGCTTTTCCTTCCCGACTCAGAATCGGATCGTTATCAAAAAAGTTCTCAGCTGAAAACCAGACATCAAATCCGCTGGCCCCAGGATTGACCGGACTGCCCTTCATGACCGATCCCAGGTGCCATTTTCCAAAATGTCCGCTCCTGTAGCTTTTGGATTTCAGCGCTTCTGGAATTGTGATTTCCTGAGGTCTCAAAGAGTAACCCCATTTGAAACATCCAAAGCGATTTGGATTTCTCCCAGTCAGAACACTGCCCCGAGTTGGAGAGCAAACCGGCGCGGCGGCATAGAAATTATCGAATCGAATGCCTTCCCTGGAGAGCGCATCAAAATTGGGGGTTTGGATGACTGGATGTCCCTGATAACCCATATCCCCCCAGCCCTGGTCATCAGCCATTACCAGGACTATATTAGGAAGACTGGAAGTTTCTTCCGCTCCGAGATGCAGGCTCGAAGTAACCCAGGCACATGCGACAGCAATGCCGAGTAAGACAGATTGATGATTCAGGGGAAAATTCATAAGAATTAAATTGGCAATTCTGGCCTCCAGAATCAAGAATGCACTTAAAATGACCTCTTGCGCTGAATGATTGGAAAACTGAATACTTTAGAACTCTGGGCCGGTATCACTATTTTTACCGGATTCAGATATCTGTTCCTCGCCAGCATTGCCTGGGTTCTCTGCTACTGGCTGTTTCATGGGAAATGGTTCCATCGAAAAATCATTCAAAAACGGCCCGGAGCGGAAGATATCCGAAGAGAGATTTTCTATTCTCTGTTGTCAGTCCTGATTTTTGGCGTCGTGGGTTTATGCACAATTATTGCCGGACGGATGGGGTGGAATCAGTTGTATTGGAAGGTCAGTGATCATAGTTGGGTGTGGTTTGGCGCGAGTGTCATCCTGACGATTTTCATTCACGACGCATATTTTTACTGGGCCCACCGTTGGATGCATCACCCGAAACTCTATCGCAGAATGCATCTCATTCATCACAAGTCGAAAAACCCAACGCCATGGGCTTCGTTCGCTTTTGGTCCATGGGAAGCCGTGGTTCAGGCAGGCATCTTTCCTTTAGCGACGTTCCTGATCCCCATTCATCCGCTGGCTTTTGGTATCTTCATGGGATGGCAAATGTTCAACAATGTTCTAGGGCATTCGGGATTCGAGTTTTATCCAAACGGATTCATGAATCGCAAAATACGGTTCTTCTTGAACACTCCCACCAATCACATTATGCACCACGAAAAGCCTTACGGGAATTACGGGTTGTATTTTAATTTCTGGGATCGATGGATGGGCACCAATCAGAGGGATTATGAATCCAGATTCAAGCAGGTGACACAGAAACGCCCGGAACCAGAGCCTCTGGTGGATACGAAAAAGCCAGTCACTGCCGATTCAGAACTGGCGTAAATGGTTTGGGTTAAGAGGGCGTGATCAAAGCAGGATGGCTTGCTGGGAACGCTGAGCCCCAGCTCGGCGAGTGGAGTCAGCGTTTGAAATAGGTTGAATCTCTCTAAAGGCTGTCCACCTTGAATCAAACCCGACCCAAGCCCAGAATCACTTCCGCAAAAGCAGCTCCACGCATTTCACCCAGAACTTCTGATACTCGCTCCAGTAAACAAAATTACAACCCCAGTGCGGAGCAGGGTCGGAGGTGTAGGCCAGTGTTTTTCCTTCTCCAACGGACCGAGTCACCAGCAACGGGTGTCCAGTTTCTTCAAACCTCATC
>JAUIHU010000042.1 GCA_030432175.1 Verrucomicrobiia bacterium
CGCCATCAGGGTGATGATCGTCGTGCAGTTCGGATTGGCAATGATGCCTTTGTTTTTCGAGATGTCCTGAGGATTGACCTCCGGCACTACCAATGGGACTTCCGGATCCAATCGAAACGCGCTGGAGTTATCCACCACAGTACATCCCGCTTCCGCAGCGATGGGAGCAAACTTTTTGGAAGTTCCGCCACCGGCGCTGAACAAAGCGATGTCGATATTGGAAAAAGAATCTTCCGTCAGTTCCTGGACGGTTAATGATTCTCCCCGGAATGGCAGCGTTTTACCTGCGGACCGGCTGGATGCAAGGAGAGTCAGTCGATCCAATGGGAAATTCCTTTTTTCCAGACATTGAATCATTTCGATGCCCACCGCTCCGGTGGCTCCGACGATTGCTACATGTGGCTTTGAACTCATTCTCTTGTTGCGCCGTCAATGGCGTCCCGGCTTCATTAGCCGATTTTTTCGATTTGATTTGGTTGAATTGTTACTGGCCTGGATCCTGAAATTTTTCAATGGCCCGACGATCTCTTTTAGTCGGACGCCCTTGACCTTTTTCTCGATACAGGACTGGCGCCGTTTTGCGATTCTTCAGTTTTTCAAATTCCGATTCAGGGGTGAGGTCCCGAACGAAATGGTCCACGATTTTCGCGCTAACACGGCGATCCAATAAAGCAACGACTTCAAAGATGCGAGCCAATTCGTTTTTTCGCACGTGAAGAATTTCGCCGATTTGAACCCAATGAGAAGGTTTGACCCGTTTGGTATCCAACTTGACCAAACCGGCTTTACAAGCTTCTGCCGCTTCACTGCGCGTCTTGAAAATTCTCGCTGCCCAAAGCCATTTATCCAGCCGGACTTTTTCAACAGCGGGAGGTAAAGGCGGGAGCTTCTTCCCCTGGTTCGAATCAATGACGTTGGATGAAGAAGGGTTGGAAGAAAATTGGTTTTCCGAATCGGGCATGTTGCTTTGTTAATGTTCTGTCATAACCAGCTTGTTCTTTGGGAACGGATGATCTGTCAAACTGCTCCGTTCCCAAAGAAAAGCGCTTTGATCATCGGATCGGAGAATAATCTGTAGCGTGCATGAAAACCGAATCCACTTTGTAAATGAGTCTGCCATTTTCTGTGGATTTCTTATATGCCGCCTGCCAATCCGGATCATCCCGGAAGTCTTTCCAGGCTTTTTGCCGGGCTTCTTTGCTGGGGTAGCCGAGGATATAAACGAGCGTATCCGGATCATCCTCGCTTTTCTTCTCAGGAACCCAATATCCGATCAATGTCATTCCGTGTTTCACAAAGATTGCATTCGTATGGTTGCGAAAGCGCGCATGCAGGTCCTCGATTTTTCCTGGATTAGCGTAATAAGTACGCATCTCGAAAACTCGAGAATGCGGATCAATCGAAGATTTTTTCTCCGCTGCGGTGTGATCATCTGCAACTGCCGGGAATAGTCCAGCGCCCGCCAGCGCCAGGAATAGCGTCATTGATTTTAAAATTTTCATGGATAACGGGATTTACTTTGACTGAATTGGCGCTAGCGGTAAAGGGATATTCATCTTCGTCAAGGCAACTCGAATGGCGGCAATCAAGGCTTCGACATCGGCCGGGAAGATACGGCCAATACTGCCGATCCTGAAACAATTCACCTCGGTCAGTTTGCCAGGGTAGATGATCAGGTTTCGATCGGCCAGGTGACGATAAAAGACTTTGAAATCAAAGTTTTCGTGTTCCGGGAAATAGAATGAGTTGATGATGTAAGCCTGTTTTTCGATTGGCAAATAAGCCTCGAATCCCAGTTCCTTCATCCCTGCCATGAGCGTTTCATAGTTGCTCTTGTAGCGTTGAGAACGACCTTCGACGCCGCCTTCGTTACGGAATTCTTCCAATGCTTTACGAAAAGCCAGGAGTGAATGAGTGGGAGGCGTGTATCTGAACTGCCCGCGAGATTCGAAAGTTTTCCATTGATCCACCAGGTCCAGGCAAAGACTTCTTGAGTTTCCTTCACTGGCTTCCAGCACAGATCGCTTCAGAATGACAAAAGAAAATCCTGGAACGCCTTCCAGACATTTATTCGCAGAAGAAATCAATGTGTCGATACCAGCTTTTTCAAAGTCAATCGGAACCGCTCCAAAGCTGCTCATGGCATCCACGATATAAGTTCTACCCGCAGCTTTCACGACGGGGCCGATGTCTTCAATCGGATTCAAAATTCCGGTGGTCGTCTCACAATGTACCACAGCGACGGTGGTGATCGCTGGATCATCCTCTAATGCTTTTCGGATATCTTCCGGAGTGGCTTTTTCATTCTCTGCATATTTCAGCTCATGGAAATCAATACTGGACTGACGGGCCATTTTCACCATGCGATCTCCGTAGGCTCCATTATTTGGAATCAGGATTTTTCCGCCTCTTGGAGTCACCGTGGAAATAGCCGCCTCCACACCAAAAGATCCACTACCCTGCATCAGAACGCACTCGAATCCGGAATCTTTGGAAACTTTGGCAATGCTCAATAAATCTTCGCGGATCTGGCGGACTTGTTCATTAAACTCATAATGCCAGGATCCAGCGTCTCGAAGCATCTCTTGCTTAACGGACAAGCTGGTGGTCAGTGGTCCAGGAGTGAAAAGGGTTTTATCCCGGGCGGATGAAGGGAGGTTGCCATTCATGGATTTAACAAGGCGCTAACTGGAATTTAACTCTGGTTCTTCGGTTTCGTTTCAAGTACATCGGATGCTTCCGACGACAATATTCATACCATGAACCCATCCCGGACAAAGAACGAAAAATGGAGCTGGTACTGGAATCGTTTGCGGGCAATGTCGCCCACAGAGATGTCATTGCGCGCGCTCGTGAAATGGCGAAATTTCCAGGACCGGCATGGCTTTCCCATTCAACAGCTGGTTTCGTTGCCGGATGAGAAAAACTGTTACCTGCCCAATCCAGATCCACTCCAGGCGCCTGAGTCCTTGAAAACTGCGTTGGCGCAAGAAGCAGAAAAAATTTTGAAGGGGCGCTGGACCGCATTCAGCCGAACTACAGTCCAGGTTAACCTGCCACCAAAATGGTTTCGCGATGACTGGGTTGGAGTGGATCAAACGACTGACGCTGTTGCCTTTGATTTAAATCATCGCAACCTGGATGAAGGAGCTGACATCAAATGGATCTGGGAATGGAGTCGCTGGGTTCCAATCGTTCGCCTTGTTCAAAATGCCTACATCAACAACCGGTCTGATCAAGCGCTAACTGCTTTGGAGTGGTTGGAAGATTGGGTTGAAAAAAATCCCCCTTATCGAGGATGGAACTGGACGAGCGCTTTAGAAAGTGGAATGCGATTGATTCAGTGGCGTTGGTTGGATGGTTGGATGCGGCAGATATGGATCCGTGATGTGTCCCTTTCAGATGGAGAGAAGACAAATCTCCTGGAGCGATTGAAGGTTTTACGAGAAAACATTGTCGCTCCGCATGTCTGGGCTACTTGGCGTCGGCGATCTTTCGGATCGTCGGCAAACAACCATCTATTAGGCGAGCTGACAGGAACGCTTCTGGCGTTGTTGGTTTATCCAGAGGTTCAAAAGCTGGGGATCTCACTGCAGCAGGTAAAAAGGCAGTGGGAGTTGGAGATGGTCAGACAGTTTTCGCCAGACGGTGGGAATCGTGAACAGGCGTTGAACTACCATTTATATTCCTGGGAATTTGGGTGGCAAGGATGGTGGGCTTTAAAACATTCGGGTGTTCAATGTTCTGCGAATGTGGAATCCATTTTGGCGCGAGGCGCTTTTTTTCATCGTGAAATGATAGAGGGAGATCATTCGGAAAGCTGGGGAGCGTTGACCTGGCCTTATGGTGATTCCGATGATGCGTTGGCGACTCCGACATTACTCCATGAAAACCGCGCAGCTCTGGAATGGAAAAGCTGGATGGAAAGTTCCGATGAGTCTGATCCTGAAGATCGGTCCAGAAATGACCATATCGATCACGATACCAAGCAGAATTTTCAGGACGATGAGTCCTTGCAGTTTTGGTATGGAACGTTTCCCAAGGAGTGGCGCAAGATTGCAAATCCGGGGTTGGAAAGGCTGGGGAATTGGGTCATTTTCCCGGACTCCGGATATGCGGTTTATCGGGATGCAGATTGGTTTTTGCGTTGGGATTTATCGCCGTTGGGTTATTTGAGCATGGCGGCTCATGGGCACGCTGATGCGCTGCATCTTTCGGTCTGGTATCGTGGGGTGGCGATGTTTGTGGACCCTGGAACAGGAGCCTATTATGCTGACAAGGAACTGCGCACTTACCTGGCTTCGTGGAGTGTGCACAATACGCCAACCGCTTCGTTTATTCGATCCCCTCAACGACTTGGCCCGTTTCTTTGGGCTCGCCATCACGCCAAGCCAACGTGGAGTTCCATTCAGGACAGTGAAGGTCAAGTGACAGGATTGAGAGGAGAAGTTCAATTAGAGGAAGGGAAATTAACGAGGTGCATTATAAAATCAGCGTTTGATGGTGGCAAGATTGGCTGGGAGGTGAAAGACGAATGGTCCGGGCTGAAGGATAGTACAAACTCAACAATCGATGACGGCACGGCGGTTTTGTCTCACTGGCAAACTCCGAGTGATACTGTGATTCAGCGGATCTCTCCCGATTCAATGAAAATACAGCGTCAGGGTCGTTGTTTAAAAATGCATGCCACTGGCTGGCAGGGCGCTTTGCTGGATGAAGAATCCTCGCCAAACAAGATCTCTCATTTGAAACCCTTTGTCTCTGAACAAGATGAGAGCCGTATTGGAACCATCTCTCCTGCTTTCAGAAGGGTAGAAAAAGGTCCTTTCGTCAGGTGGATTGCTCCCTTGACTGCCGGTTCAGGAATCATTCACCTGATTCCCTGGGATGAATCTAATGTCAGCTGAGACTCTCGACCCCTTCATCTCAGGATGGGCACAGCTTTTCTAGATTTATAAAACGAATGCGCTGTTGACTCTGGATTTTCCCATCAAAGTCACTCCGTCTACATATTTGGCTGCCGATTCTTGTGTCAGGTTGAACACCCGAACCAGATCCCGAAACCAATCTGGAAACCGTCCGGTAAATTTGAGTTCAAGTATTACCTTATTCCTGAAAGCATAGACTGGATCGTCCATTTCAGTGACAAATCTCGTCGTTGGCTCAGGTGAACTGCGAACGTCCCGGTCCATGGTGACTCGCACCGAGTTATCGTCATGGTTCAACCAGGCTTCCCGGAGATAAGCAACGTGCACTTTAGGCTTGGCCTGGATTTCGTTCATCAATTGGCAGAAATTCTGGATGGCGATCCATTGTTTTGGATCGGATGAAGCCATGTGTTCCGGTTCCGGCAAATGGCCATTGATCAATAATTCGGCGGCGTGGCGTTTGACGGCTCCACGTTGCTTCAGGATCGTATTGTTCATCCGCCTTTTGATTTCAAAGTAGATTGGGGCCTTGGGGCGATCTTCGTAAAAGCGGAGGCGCAGCTTATAGCGGTTTTTGTTTCCGTTAATCGTTTCCTCATAAAGCCGAAGCGCATCCGAATCCATGTACAGACTGTGAACAGGGTAGGAGAGATTTGGCAGGGACCCGCCGTATTCATCAATTTCCAGGTAGGAAGCGACGAAATCACGAACGGCCAGCGCTGTGGAGTCCGAGATGATATACTTCATCTCAAATCTTTGCGGTTGTACTCGATCTTCGGCCATAGACGATTAATCCGGTAAAATCGATCTGGATCTATTCCAAATCAAATCCAACCAGGAGTTAGGTGATAGACAGAATATAACGGATTCTGGGAAAATTGCGATTCAATTTCCAACCCTTTCATTACTCGCGCTTCCAGGGGGGGGGGCGAGTAAAATTGGGTGACTGTTTGCCAGTTCAGTCCACTTCCAACACCAGCTCTACTCGCCGAGCTGGGGCTCAGCGTTCCCAGGGGCCAGTCACTATTAATCGCAGCCCTTCCAGGTAGCTAGTGAATTAACCAGAAAATCGATTTCTCCACGAGGATTGGACTCCCTTCCTTCCTGCTCTGCGTAGTCGCCGTGAATACTATTGACCATGAAAGAGAAAGCAATTGGTTCACCTGAACTGGATTCTGTATAGCCGGATAATGCATGGGCGTATCGAAGCGTCCCCGTTTTGGCTCGAGTGATTTCGGCTGCTGGAGTGTCCTTCATTCTGCGACTGAGTGTTCCGTCGACTCCGGCAATCGGTAGCGAATGGTAGAAATCGTCATAGTAAGGCTGGGTCTGGATCCATCGAAGCAAACGCACGGTCGAGCGTGGGCGGATCAAATGCCGTCTGGACAAACCGGAACCTTCTTCAATCAGTACCGCATCCGATTCCATACCTGCTTTTGTGAGTAAATCCCTGAACGCAGCTTCGGCCAGGGAGTTGACATCGCGATCCCGAGAATTACCGGGACTGATCTGACCTTCCAAATTCGCCCGATGCGCGCCAATCTGAAGCCAGAGTAAGTGGGCGTATTGATTTTGTGATCGCTTCATCAGCGGTTGAATGATTTCGCGAAGTGGAGGAGACAGATGTTGGCCAATGGGTTTCCACTCTTCTGGATTGAAAGGGATTCCCCAGCGATCTCTATGTGAAATCACTTTGGTTCCGTTTTGAACGGGCACGCCTTTTCTAGCGAGCAAACGTCGCAGAGATTCCACATACATGCGCTCTGCGCCATTTGGAGAAACCCAGATCGTCCGGGAGCCTCCGAAGTGATTGATCTGTCCCTGCAGCCACCAGACATCGGAACCGATTTCTCGATCCATCCAGACTCGCGAAAACCCTTCAGATACAGTTGTGGTTAGATTTTTTATTTCAATCCAGGGATAAGGATCAGTCGACACCCAATCCAATTTCACAGGTTGCCCCACTTCGTGAGCTGGGGATACGCTAAACTCCAGTTGATTGTCATTCAGTGTCAATGCGGTTGCTTCGGCTCCATACCAGTAAGTTAAATCATCCCATTGCCAGCCAGCGCCCTGTGAGTCGGTGTTGAAATAACTGTTGTCTCCGATCAGTTGGCCTTTCACAGACCGAATTCCAGCCTCCTGAATAATGGCGGCAACAGGCTCCAAGGGTGTGGTCCAATCCCCGTCAGTAAAACGTGTTGAGCAGGATGGATCTCCTTGGCCTACTACCAGAAGATCTCCGTGCAGCGTCCCGTCTTCATCTACAGGACCATTCACGTACAAACGGGTTGGGATCTGAAAATCGGCGCCGAGTTCTTCGAGCGCCAGCGCCGTTGTGTAAATTTTGGTGTTGGAAGCTGGAATGAAATAACGGTCCGCATTCCATTCGGCTAATGTTTCGCCGGTTTTGAGTGAGATGGCTACAGCTCCCCACTGGCAATGGTCGAATCTGGGTGAGGAGAGGAAATCGTTCCAGGCGGTTTGGAGTTCTGGGGCTGTTGCGGTGTGTGAATTTCCTGAAGAACTGGTTGAGTTTTCAGAAAAACTAGTAATTCCGTAGGTCAGGATAATACCTGTAAGTGCAGAGAGCGCTGCGTTATTGGAGAAGTTAAGGAATAGCATGAGTTGATAAGACTAACATCAATTTTTTGTTAAATCCTGAATAATTACTTCAAGTTGTCGAACCAGAACTCCTGCTTATTCAGATGCTACTTCAAATACGATCATGTAGTCAGTTCCAAAATAAGCATGGATTAATCTATCTCTCATCCCTGCCATTCTTCGCCAAGGAATTTCAGGATACTTATCTCTTATCTCATCCGGAATCTTTTTGCACGCCTCACCGATGATTTCAATTGCACGGACAAAAGCGCGTTTTAATACCTCGTTAGAATTAAATTCTTGAAATGAGATTTTTTTACTATTTTCCTCAAGGAAACGCGCTTCATCAAGAATGTG
Organism: Verrucomicrobiia bacterium; assembly: GCA_030432175.1. Taxonomy (GTDB): domain Bacteria; phylum Verrucomicrobiota; class Verrucomicrobiia; order Limisphaerales; family JAUIHU01; genus JAUIHU01. The sequence goes on from JAUIHU010000042.1 coordinate 7,890, forward strand.
GCGAAGATATTCAACACTTGATATCGACATATTCAACTTCCTCAAGAATGTGAGGCCCAATATATGGACTCAATGAATCAAGTGTAACCAGGTCTACTTGCCGTCCTGTAGCAGTTTCCAAAATCTCGGCTGCTCCAAAAAATGAGTCAAAACACTTTCTACCCGGCTCAAAGCAAACCAAGACATCGAGATCGCTCTCAGGGCGTGCTTTTCCTCTTGCTACAGAGCCGAATATACCAATTCTGTTCACACCAAGACGGCTTAACAGCGGGAGAGCTGAATGAACGGTTTCAGGAATCATAGTCAATGTATAATAAGAGAAATATATTGTAGACATCCACATCTAACTCAGCTGCTGAAGAGGTCTGTATCCGATGTTTCAGAAATCTTGGATGTTTGCATATTCAAAACCAATCAATACCAGATTAACTTCGCCACTTCTTTGGCATTCATGCCATGAACGAAGAAAACTTTGTTTCGGGATGTTTCACCCTGAATCAATTCAATAGACGATTTTGGAGTTTTGAATTTTTTTGCAAGCAGGTCCCGAAGCGCCTGGTTAGCGGCAGAATCCACAGGTGGAGCGGTGACTCGGACTTTCAATGCATCGCCCAGGACTCCAACCACTTCATTTCTGGAAGCTCGCGGTTGGGCTTTGATTTTGATGCGACAACCCTCAGCGGTTTCTTCCAGGTAAGGCTCTGTTTTTTCGATATTCATCCAACAGTGAGTCACAGAATAGCGATCAAATCGCCTTGGAATCTTTCTTTTCCATTGGAACCCCAGTCGGAGCAGCAAACCGTTCCACATCGCCGAGAGCTTCATCAATACTGATGATTCTGGCATATCGATCACGCAATGTTTTAAGTGAAGCATCATGCAGCTCAGGCGTCACGGTCGCGCAACAGTCTTCGACCACCGTGACCAAATAGCCGAGATCACAGGCGTCACGGACGGTGGTTTCTACGCACTCATTGGTGTAAACCCCGACAACAAACAAAGAATTGATCCCCATATTCTTCAGGACGTAATGCAAATTGGTGGATGAAAAAACACCGCTGGCGGTTTTGTTGATAACGATCTCATCCCCGACTGGCGCAACCTCTTCGATAAAGCGGGCTTCGTCGGATCCAGGAGGCGCCAGCAATCGCAGTCGTTTGTGGCCTTTGCTGCGGTCCCGGCCATTTTGCGTCAAAGATTGTATGCGAATGTGGATGACTTCCAGATCGTGCTGACGGAAACAGTTCTGGAGCATGGCCACATTCTTGAGCGCCATGTTGTTGAGTCGATCAAAGTAGTATTCCCGTTCTTCACGACTGATACCGGAAGCTTCTTCATTTCGAAAAACACCATAACCTTCCGCTGCGTCCAGGTATTGCAAATCGATGCAAAGCAGCGCCGTGTCGTGGCTGATCAGATACTCGAAATGGTACGGGTTGTCCGTGAAAGAAGCGCGATAGGCTCTTCTTAAAGGATCCGCGTGTGATGGTTCGTGATTGGAGTTGACGCTCATTTTATTCAATTGATGGATCCATCCATGGTCCGGTTCCAGGATAACCGGCATGGGTCGGAATCTCGATTTGTTTTTAATCTTTGTTCCAGGGCTGGCGCCCTTTGCTACGCAGGTGCGCCCGGAGGGCTTTATTCAGGGTTGACGCCCTTCGGCTTCATTATGCAAGGGCCGTTCTGAGGGCATGTTTAATGGGATTGTGCTAGTTTAGTCAGGGTGCTTTTCATTAGCAGGGCGCCTGCTTCGATATCGGACCAGGCGGTCCATTCTGCGGGTGAGTGACTGACTCCGTTCTGACTGGGGACAAAAATCATCGATACCGGAGCTATGGAACTCATCGTTTGAGCGTCATGAGCAGCGCCGCTGGGCATTTTCAAATAATTCAACTCCAATTGACGGGCCTGACTTTCCATGACTTCAACCAACCGTGGATCGCACGGAGCAGGTTCGATTTCGCTTTGAACATCAAATTCAAACATCAACCCGCGCCTTCTTGAAATGGCCGAAAGCGCTTTTCTGCAGGCGTCGGACAATTCTGCCAAGGTATCTGGATGAGTGTCCCTGACGTCCAGTGAAAACTCGACCAGTCCAGGAACTGTGTTCGGAGATCCAGGCAAAATCTGCGCTTTCCCAATTGTTGCACGACTGCGCTCTCCTCCATTTTCTTCGAGGATTCGCGGTATCTCATGAGCAAAGTCAGCCAGACCCATTAATGCATCTTTGCGTAATCGCATTGGTGTGGTTCCGGCATGGTTGGGTTCGCCTTTTAGCCGAATAATCCATTTGAACAGACCCGCAATCTCATCAACCAGACCCACTTGAGAATTGGATGTCTCTAACTCCGGCCCTTGCTCAATGTGTAACTCCAGATAAGCCTGGATACTTTCAGCATCTCGGCCCGCTTCAAGCGCCCGAACTGGATCCAGGCCCTGTCTCAACATCGCTTCACCCAGTTCCATGCCGTCCAGATCACTTTTGGCGTGAAGTGTTTCAGGTGTGATTTTCCCACAAAGCGCTTGGGATCCAAACATTCCACCAAAGCGACCTTCCTCGTCACTGAAAGCAATCACCTCAAGATCGCATTCCGGTTCGAATCCCTGTTCTTTGAATGACTGAAGACATTCCAGTCCGACCAGCACTCCGAGAGCCCCGTCCAACATTCCGGCGCATGGAACGGTGTCGATATGAGATCCTACCATGATGCGAGGCGCTTCAGGGTTTTTGCCGGGCAGAATTCCAGAGATATTGGCTGCTCCATCAGATATCGCTTCAAGACCTGCGGACTCCAACTTTTCAAGCAACCATCGTTTGCCTTCCATGTCTGCGTCAGAAAATGCAGTCCGGTAAATCCCCCGGTCCCCTTCGTTTCTTCCGATTTTCGCCAAATCAAGAATGTTCCGTTTGAGTCGATCCAGTTGAATTGTCGGAAGGCGCTCATGGGATCTCCTGGAATCAGCAATCGATGTGGGTGTGTCTGTCTGTTGATTTTCGGATAAAGACATATTTTGCTCTGATCTTCAAGTTAACCAAACTTTTTCATTCCATCAATCCAGCTTCTCGATGTAAATCATTTTGATTTTTGGAAGTATTTGGTTATGAGTTGTTTGTGAAACATTTTTCGTTCCTTTTTTGAATTAGGGGTTGATAATTGAAAATGCCGCTTTTTAATTGTTAGAAAGAACGCGGTCGGTGAGTTACTCAATTGAGATGCTTGGATTCCAGCATATGATCAATTGAGAGCAGTTTTAAAACCCATATTTTCCGACCGGTATCATATAACAAGTTTTGGTTGTTCACAAATCGTCAGTTGCAATCTTTGAAGGTACATCACAGGGAGTGATGGACTGCCTCGTCGGTCAGTTTCGAAAGAAATGCTCGGTTGTTTGTTGGATCTGGATCTATTGCTTTTCTATCGGGAATATAGTTTTGGCTCAGAGTGTGACTGAGGCGGAGAACGAAACAGTTTCTATCGATCAATCTCCTGAATATGTGGTTTATTTTCAATCTCCCAAGCAATCTCCTTTCGAAGCTGATGAAGGCAAAGGACTGCTGGATTGGGAAATATTTTCCACTGTGGATATGACGGATGAAGGTCCTGGAGAGGACGCTGAACCAGTTGATGAGCGGCTTTTTGAATTTGAAGTTCTGGAGTCTGCTTCACCCGAATTTGAAAATTCCACCCTTCGTTACCGTGGCAAGGATTCCGCGACGTATTTGTCCGGATTAAGTGAAGGTGATTATTACTTTCGTGTTACTGCAAGCAAAGAAAAGGACGGCTCCAAGATTGAGTCAGATTTGGTTAAGTTTGAGGTTCAATTTGTTTCCATGTCGCTTGTGTGGAAGCTGGTTGGAATGGGCATACTGGTTTTCTTTGCAACATTGTGGGTGGTCTTGAAGGGAGGCGACCCGATTGAAGAACATAGCTCCAGAGGGTCCAACGGATCCAGATAGATAATGGAAAGTCTGTAAAAAGACATCAGCGGTCGAAGGGCTTTCTCCAAAGAAGTCGTATCGATCGCGGCCTGGGGAATTATAATGGAACAATTTGAAACACTATTGAAGCCAGGTGTTGGTTGGGGGCTCATCATTGGATTGGGTATACTCTGGGCGGCGCTGGGTTACTATTGGGGTCGCAAGGCCAAATCACTGGACGGGTTTATGCTGGCAGGCAGGAATGTCGGGCTGGCGCTTGGATCAGCTACGGCAATGGCGACATGGGTGACCTCCAACACTATTTTGCTGGCGCCGGTTTTTGCTTTGGAAAAAGGGGTGTGGGGAATGCTGGCTTACTCTACAGCCAGTTTTGGATTGTTCTTTTTTGCTCCGATGGCGGGACGCATTCGCAAGTTGCTACCGAAGGGGTACACGAGTGGAGATTTTGTTAAAATTCGTTTTGGCGCTCTGGCGTGGATACTGTTTCTGATCATTACCCTGGTATATTCGATGGCCTGGCTGGTCAGTATGGCGACTGCGGGTGGCAAGGTTTTAGAGACACTCTCCGGTGTTCCTTATTTGGGAGGAATGACTTTGATCCTTCTTGTTTGTGTGATTTACACTCTTTTTGGAGGACTCTACGCAGTGATTGGTACGGACTTTATTCAGAGTCTGGTCATCTTATTTGGAATTGTTCTTGTGGGCATAGTTGTTTCGACAAAGGTGAGTTATACCGAGGTCTATCAGACAGTCGTTACCGAGCAGCCAGCGCTTCTGGATATTCTGATGCCAGTTGCTTTACTTTCATTATTTAACAATTTGTTTTTTGGTTTTGGTGAGGTGTTTCACAATAATGTCTGGTGGAGTCGGGCTTTTGCAATGAGAGATAAGCTGGCTCCAAAAGCTTTTACACTTGCGGGGTTGCTCTGGTTTCCGATCCCGATCGCCGCAGGGTTCATTGCGCTCAGCGCTTCTTCTCTGGGAATAAATATTACGGATCCGAATACTGTCGGACCCATGGTGGCAGGAGAGGTTTTAGGCGTGGTTGGAGGTGTGTTGGTGTTTATTGTTGTATTCTGTTCATTGGCATCCAGCATCGATAGTTTGCTGGCTGCTACTTCGGACTTATTCGTGGAAGATGTATTCAAAAAGATGATCCTTCCAGGAGCCACCGAGAAC
>JAUIHU010000725.1 GCA_030432175.1 Verrucomicrobiia bacterium
TGCTCCGAGAAGCTGTCTGGATCGGTTTTGGCGCCATGGAGGCTTTGGAGGGTCAAGACAATCTTCCCAAGTTTATTGCGGACTACAATCGTCTTTTAGATCAGGTTTTATCCCACACTCACCGGGTCATTTTATTCACACCCACTCCCTACGAGGAAACTCCTTTTCCTGAAGGCCCAGATCTGATTTCAAAAAACAAAACCCTCAAACAATACGCCCAGGCTATCCGGGAAATCGCCGAGTGGAGAGGTTTGCTGGTCGTAGATTTGTTTCAGGCGTTCGAAAAATCTGAACCCAATGAGAGCGATCCACGTTTGACCTGGAATGGGGTTCATTGGACTGAAACCGGCCAATGGCAGATCGCGGAAGCGGTGGGTAAAGCATTGAAGATTCCTGTGGAAAATCTATCAGGAAGTCCCATCGACGCGTGGCAGGAGTGGATTCAAAAAAAAAATCGTTGGTGGTTTGAAGTGTGGCGTCCGATGAATTGGGCGTTCATGTATGGAGATCGCACCACCCAATTATTCGCTCAACCCTACGATGACGAACCGTGGTTGCGCGAAGAACTCGAACAATTCAAATCACTGATACAACAACAGGAAACCCGTCTTGCGAATGCTGTCGCCGGTCGGGAATTTGCCGAGGTATTGACTGGCTTACCACAAGTGTCGCGAGCAGAAGTTGAACCTCGCCAGGATCCAGAGCTCACTCTGAATTCCTTCACCACAGCTCCTGGTTTGTCTGTCAATCTCTTCGCCAGTGAGTCGTTGGGGGTTGTGAATCCAACTCAAATTGCCTGGGATGAAAAGGGCAGATTATACATCGCCTGCTCGCCGACTTACCCACACATCGTTCCCGGAGAAAAGCCAGCGGATTATATTCTGGTTTGTGAGGATCTCGACCACGACGGTGTGGCTGATCTTTCCTGGAGATTTGTGGAAGGCCTGCACATGACGCAGGGAATGGTTCCGGCAGATGGCGGCGTCTATGTTTGCGCTGGCACGCGGATCTTGTTTTTTAAGGATACCGACGACGATGGACGCGCTGATGAAAGTCGGACATTTTTATCCGGGTTCGGTACCGGTGACGCGCATCAGTTGGTGAATTCGATCACTCGCGGTCCAGACGGATATTTCTGGATGACTCAGGGACTGCATATTCTCTCTCACATTGAAACCGTTCACGGTGTTTCCACATTGGAGAAATCAGGCGTCTGGCGGTTTGATCCCAGCTCCGGAAAGTTGGAGGGCTTTTTCAACGGCGGCCGCGCAGGGCACAATTGCTGGGGGGTCGCTTTTGATAATCACCAACGTCCCTTTCACAAAACGGGGGACCGACCCACCGGTTACTTTCTATCGCCTGGACTATTCCCAATCGACAATCCAGCGGAATATCACCCACTCGGATCGCTCTTCCAGACTCCACTGAAGACAACAGCGCTGGACTTCATTGGATCCAGCGCTTGGCCCGAAGCAGCGCAGAACCGGGCGGTATTGGCCGGGTTCATGAAACACACTGTGGAATGGTATGATGTCCTGGAGGACGGCGCCGGTTTTCGATCGGAACAACAACCCGACCTGCTCCAATCCACTTCAGAAGATTTTCGTCCGGTCGATGTCAGCATAGGACCGGACGGCGCTGTATATGTCTGCGATTTTCACAATCGATTGATTGGTCATTACCAACACAGCTATCGAGATCCGTCGCGTGACCACAGCCACGGTCGGATTTGGCGAATCGCTACCGATAAAAGCAGCCCCCAGCTTTGGAAAGAAAACGTTCCTGCCAATGATCCTGTTGACTGGGCTAAACGACTTTTGTCTGAAGAACGCTGGACCCGCGACCAGGCGCGGCGATTGTTAATGGAAGCGCCGAAGAACAAAGCTTTGGATGCTTTGAGCTCCGTCAGAAAGAGACTGACAACTCCATCTGAACTAACCACATGGGCTTCGGAGAGCGCCGGAATCCTTCGGACTCATCAAGTCAAGGACTCCGATCTGGCGCTACTACTTGCAAAGTCACCCAACCCGGATCACCGGGCTTATGCGGCCAGGATCGCCGGCTTCTGGGATGTCCTGGAAACTGATGCGCAACTCATGCTGGATAAAGATCCCGAGATGAGAGTCCGTCTGGAGTATTTGGTCGCTTCCGTCAATGCAGAACCCGAGATCAGCTTTGGAATTTGGTTGAACGTTTTCAACTCCGATCGGGATCGTTTTCTGGACTATACACTCACTAATGCGGCTCGATATTTGAAAAATTACTGGTCTCCAAAATTAACTAATGGAACTTTGCAAATTTCTGAAGAGGCCAAAGATTTTCTGACAAAAAACGGTGGCCTGGAAAAAGAAATCATCAGCCGCGGCCAGACCATTTATGAGTCCCTTTGTCTGAACTGCCACCAAC
>JAUIHU010000726.1 GCA_030432175.1 Verrucomicrobiia bacterium
CACATATCGAGCCGGGATGCCCAAGGTCCTCAGACAAGCAATGCCAACATGAGCAAAATCCTGACAAACACCTTTCTGGATTTGCAGCGCTTCCTCCGGGCGAGTGCTGAAGTTCGTAACGCCAGGTTCGTATTTGAAGTTTTTGTAAATCTTCTCCACCAGATCCACGACTCCCTGAATGACCGGTCTGCCCTTGGGAAACAAATCTTTTGCATAATCCAAAAAAACTTTGCCTCGTGTAATCATTGCCGAGTCCAGCAGGAACGGTCGCGAGTCCTGGGTGAAATAAGAGAGGTCCTTGGTAAGAACTTCTTGCAGCTCCTTTAATGTGATCGGATTTTGCAGCGCCAGCGATTCGTTCCACGGTTGTAAAGTGACGTGGCTGGTCGAATGAATGGTGAGTTTGTTGTGGGGATGTTGAATCGCAAAGTAAACTGCGCGGTTACCAAAAAAATCTTCCCACTCCCGATAAGCGGAGGGTTGCGGCTGGATCTCAACCTTAAAGTTGTCCAGCTTGTTACGTCCCCAGGTGCGCGGCACCAGCCAGGCTTCATTATGACAAAGACTGATGGTGTCCGTGTAATTGTACTGGGTTTTGTGTTGGATCCGATAGTTCATTGGGCGCCGGGTTATTAAAGGCTAAAGTTCCACCTCGGAATTCGACAAAGAAAGTCGGCTCAGGCGTTCGCTGTGACTGAAGTAACTTTCAGTAATGATTTCTGAGAGATGGAAGAGTAACTTTTCTTCTTTTTCCAGCAACTCGACGAGATTTTCACGTTCTTTTGATTTTGCTGAAAACTCGGCCAACATCGCCGGATCAGACAGTTTCAATAAAGTAGAAGCTTCCAGCGCCAGAGCTTCAGTTCGGGTAATACGGCGAGCTTTCTTTTTGGGAAGGGCGCGCACATGCTCGGAGAGCTGATTGATCTGGTAAATCAACGAACGCGGATTGGTTTCATCCAGCAGCAGCAATTCTAAAACGGTTTGAGGTTGCAGGTAAGTTCGATAGCGCCGCCGATGCAATGTCAGACTTTCGATGGTGGTCAGCGCGGACTCCATGATCGCGTACTCCACCTGCGGCTCAAGTCGGTTGCGGAAAATCGATTTAATCAAAGTGGAAGAATAGGTGGCGCGTTCTATTCTTCGACCTGCATTCAGTAGAGTCCAACCTAATTCATGCGACATGCTTTCCGAGTTTAATCCAAACAGAGCCACCAGGTCAGTGATCAGTCGATCCAATCGTTTTTGGACAGAAATCAGATTGCGCTCCACCTGCGCTCCCGGATGAATCCAGCGGTCCTCGATTTCCTCAATCAACCTCCAGGTGTCCGTGGACCACAAATCGCGCACAGCATAACAGGCGGTTCTTAAAGAATGGATCACGGCTGATAAACTTCCCTTGCGGGACATATCCAATGATAGCGAAAGCAGCTCCTTTTCGGGTCCTTTAATTTCTTTGGTAGTGGAATCCGCAATCGCTGCAGCGCTACCCTGAGTGCAGGCATTCAAGGCCAGAACGAGTTGTCCAAGAGGTTGAACAGCTGACTCAAAAATCGGTTCCTCTGATTCACGGAAAAGTCTCAACGTGGTTCGCAGGAGTCGTCCGATCGATTCTGCGCGTTCCGCATACCGTCCAACCCAGAACAAGTTCTCTGCTGTCCGGCTTGGCAGTTCGTCCCGATTGACAGTGGTGATCGAATCGGCTCCGACTATTTTTGGAGGACGCCACCACAGTACTTGTTTTTCGGGCTCGGCAGACAATACCCAGGTATCTTTACTCACCCCACCGACCTGGTTGGCAAGAGTGAACGAAGCTTCCTCCGGCAGGCTACGAGTCAACCCTCCCGGCATGACAGTGTATCCCTGAGATCCTCCCACCAGAAACGACCTCAAAATGGCGCGTCTGGGTTGAATAACCCCTTTGACCAATGACGGTGTCGTGGAAAAAAGAATACGTTCTTGGCCGACATACAAATGTGGATTGGTCTTTATTTTCTGTTTCAGAGTTTCCTTTTGTTTCCGTGACAATCGGTCTCCGAATATGGGTTTGACTCCCGGGCGACAGCTGGTGTTTTTGATGACCAACTGGTCGATGTGCTCCAGGACAAATTTCATCTCTTTGGGTTGTCCGCACCACCATGTGGCAATGGAAGGAATGATCAAATCTTCACCCAGTCTGGCTCTGGCAATTCCAGGAAGAAATGGGAATAATCCTGGATTTTCCAACACACTACTACCGATGGAATTCACAATGGCGACACTCCCCCGCCGAGCAGCTTCCAAAAGACCCACAACGCCAAGCCCAGACTCTCCGCTGAATTCCAAAGGATCACAGTAAATGTCGTTCATATCTGTTAAGAGACCATCCCCCTCGGCCTGCCATGATTGCAATTTTGTCCCTTTC
>JAUIHU010000043.1 GCA_030432175.1 Verrucomicrobiia bacterium
AAACGGAATGAATACAACCCGTCTTCAGGAGCTACAAAATTGAAGATCGTATCGTTATCGCCTCGGGTAAAACCCAGTCGGGTCCGTTGGAAGGTTCCAATGCTCTGAGCAAACGCATCACGAGCGTCTCCACCCACCCAAACCTGAAATCCATCATCATCATTCTGGTCAGGTAAATCTGTATGAACATTCACACCCATGCGGTGGAATCCTTTGGTTAATTCAATGAATGTTACCACTTCCACAGCGGTTTTGTGCATGTGACCTTCACTGCCTGGCAGTCCAGGAAAGAATTGATCCAGTGTAAAACTACCAAAATCCAATCCATCCCCACTGAAGTTGATAGATCCAGAAATCTCAAAAGCTCCGCCGGGTCCGTTCCCACCTGTGGAAATATCAGGGACTGGATTACCTGCCGGATCTCTGAGAACTCCGTCCAGCTGGCGTTGAGCGCGCCGCAGGTCATTGCGAATATCTGCTTCGTCCGGGGCTTGAGCGGTTTTGACGAGAAATCCTGGATCACTGGCGCTACTAACAGACTTAGCTATGCCCGAAGGAATTTCCTGATAATCTGTGATAGAAAACTGCCACTGAACTCCGAGGTCAGCAGCTGGATCCCCATCATCCTGATAAGAGAGATTCACAGTATGACCAGATAACGGAGCCAGGAATTCATCTGGAGTGTAGGAAATGGTTGTAGTTGTGCCTGAGCGAGAAACATCAGCTGCGACGACTTCCCCATCCAGTCTTAACTCAACAGTAGCAACATCTACGGCTGTCTCACCATCCTGCAGAACCAACTCAATCAGCGGAAGAGGACTGATATTGGAAGGACGTGGAGTTCTTGAGGGTTCTGGCTCTGGGCGTATCGAGATGACGAAAGGATTCGGTGGAGGCCCGGTCAGGATTCCTTCCGCTGAAGGGCCTCCCAGAGCTTCGATCAGACCATCAACCAGTTTCTCATCACGAAACTGCAAACTGTTGATGTACCCGCCAGCGGTTTCTCCATTATCATCCTGGAAGAGATAGAAAAAGGATTCAAGAGCCCAACGTCCATCGGTAGACTGACCAATCGCTTCGTCAGCGACTTTGACACCGTCAATGAATTTGGAAACAACGTTGGCCGATTGATCAACGCTGAATGCAATTCGATGCCAGGTGTTCGGTTCAACAGTTCCGGCATAGTTCCCAGCGCCGATTCCGTTGTTCGCTCCAATACTGAGATCCGTATCTCCATTGGAATCCGTTTGGACGAGTCCCCGTTTTACTCCAGAGGAACCCTCGGGAAAAAGAACGTCCATGATAATTGTGTACTGGTTAATGAAAATCCCACCCGCATTTGGGCTGGCTCCATTGGGAACAAAATACCCACCAAACTCTTCCGTGGTTGACGGAAACTTCATGACCTCTGCTGGAGATCCATCAATGTCGGGGATGCTGAATGAGGTGGTCGTTCCAAACTCTGTGTTGAGCTGGGTGTCACCATCACGGTAGTCCATCGCTTGTCCGATGGTAGCCGCTAGATCCCCGTTGAAATCCCATTGGCCGGTAATAGCTGCGAAACTGGTTGTAGACCAACTCGCCACCAGCGCCAATGTCCCGACTTTTACCCAGTCGGGCAGGAATACACTAGTTCGTGGTTTCATATTAGAATACTCGAAGTTTAGTTTTTGCTGGATCCATCTCTACTTTGCGCTTTGGGTCAGAACGCAGTCAGGTGGATCATTCAACGATTCGAGGTATTCTTTATAAAACCAATAAAACTGGGAAATGTCGATGTGAAATCAAAGGTTCAGCCATTGCTGACGCAAATCATTCAGAACTTGTTTTTCGTATCTGTCCAACTGCGAAGAGGGAATTTTACCCAGCCTCGCCAAGGCTTCGAGTTTCTTCCCATTGGCGTGTTCGATCTGCGCCATAATCAGAGCTAAACTCGGTTGTTTATCTATGATTACCGATGGTATCTTTGAAAAAAGTTCCATAGCTGTTTGGTTTTCTCCTTTCCGGAATTGAGAGAAACCTTTCAGCGCAATAAAGGGAGTTCTTTCAGGATCGGCTTCATACAGGCGATCCGCAATGCTATGGGCGCGTTCGAGATTGTCTTCAAAAAATAAATCTATAGATGCCAGGTCATTGGCGACTGCCAGATCATCAGGATACAACTCTAGAAGCCTTTCCAATACGGGACGCAATTCTTTAACATCCCGCATGGACCCCAAATAAAGCTGAACTAAAGGATAAAGACCGGCTTCGGGATTGCGGTCGCTGTTGGCAATTTTCCAAAGAATACTCAATGCCTGGTCATTCCAGTTCCAGCGCAATGCCATATTTGAAAGAGCCCTTAAAGCTGAAGTGTTGCCTTGCACCGTTTCAACCGCGCGGTCCCAATCATATTTATATTCAGGATTCCCCTGCTCGAATTTCACTCTTGCAACGAGAGCCAAACGCAGATGCTCGAATGCTTCTTCAATGGGATTCTCAAGCCACTTGGTGAGCATAGTCCAGTTTTCATCCTGCATGTAGGCTTCTGATTTCAGGAAATATAACCTGGAATAAAGTCGCGGATATAAAGCGGGATCCAGCTGATCAATTGCCTTCGTATTCATCAGCCGCAAGGCTTCAGCTGTTTCAGATCTTCCCAATCTCCAAACAATCAATGCATAAAGGCCTACTCCGTTTTCCAGGGATTGTTGGTTCAGGCTTTCCTCACTTTTCTCCCATTCCTGAAGAGTTTGAAGCGCTTCTGCTTCCCATTTTTTCATCCAGGCTTTCGCCCCTTCTGGATCAATTGTTTCTTGGATCTCAAACATTTTGATCCGCTCATCCCAAGAGAGTGAACCTAAATTCTCCAGCTTTTCTCGAAGTTCTACACTCAGGGCCGGATTGCTGTCGATGCGGCTGTAGTACAACGCCAGGCTTCTCAGAGCTTGCGGATGAAATGTTTCAGGTCCGTTTTCCAGTATTTCTTCAAGCGCTGTTTTCCCTTCAATTCTTAAGTCGGGGTCAGTGGACAGAATATTCAGACTTGCCTGATTTAATTTAATGGAAGGATTGTCAGGTTCTAGATTGATCAGCGCATCGAGATAGGATGAAGCGCGACTGAAGTCCTGTAATCCAATCGCAGCTCCAGTAGCCGCCAACAGCCAGTCCGGATCATCCTGATGTGTTTCCCGAATACTTTCCAATTGGAATCGCGCGAGCGGAAAACTGGCAAATCTGACCGCGCACTTGGCAAATTCGAGTTTGTATTTAGAGTTATCTTTGTCGAGTTCAACAGCGTTGTTCCAGAATAACAGCGCCGATCCTTCCCCGAATCTTGTTGTCACTCGGGCCATAGCTGCGTTGGCTTCTGCGTTGCGTGGATCCAACTGCATGGCTCTTCGGGCCAAAATACTGGCGCCTTCCACATCTCCGGATTGCAGCTTTTCCATAGATTCTCTGGTAACCCCTGCCACTCTGAAATCCTTATAAATCCTGAAAGCTGGTTTGCTGGCAAAATACAGTCCGCCAATCACCAAGGCAGCAATCAAGAGTTTCAGCAGCAGACTTGATGAGCCAGGACGCTTGAAAACTTCTTCACTGGTTAACAACTTTTCGTTTTCCTCAGCTCCACTGGAACCAGAAGAGTTCTTCTTGCTTTTATTGAATGAAGATTGACTCATTACCGCTTATAGGAATAACGGTGAATTCATCGGGACATACGCCAATGTTCACCAACAGAGTTAAATAGATCCTGCAACCACAACCGATTCAAAATACAATACCAGTGAGCTCAAATAAATAAAAAACCCTCCCGCAGGAGGGTTTTTTGATGATTCCTGAAATAAGTTTATGGATTATCAGGATTATCCATCAATGGAACTACCCAACAACTGGCGCCCATTGAATTCAGGAAAATCTTAAATTCAGCAAGCAGTGTTCGATTCATCATCACAAAGATCTTCTTCATCCTGACGACGACGCATTCTCCAAACTCCAAGCTGGGCTCCAGCAACTCCAGCAACCGCCAGAACGGAGATAGCAACTGTGGATGGCTCTGGAATGACTGGCACTGATCCAGATACAACCAGATTGCGAATCTCGTGAATTTCTTTCTTTGCTCCGGTCGCAGCGCTGAATCCAAACATTAATGTTTCAGGGCGAGTCGCCAGATAAGATGTGGCGTCAAAATTGTCAATGACTGTAACGGGAGCGCTTCCATCTCCAAAGGTCATTTGTACGGTGATCTTGTTATCGGCGGAAATCGAAATGTTTGCCGCACGATAGTCAGCGCTGTTTTGGTCCGGACGTGTGGACATATTTGGGAAATCAATCTGACCATATTCATCCAGATTCGCATGAGTGATGTATTCATACCCACTAGTACCTGATCCAGATCCGCGCAGCGTCACACTGTTAGGAATAAATCCTTGCCCGCCATTTCGTCCTTCCGTGGGATTGCTGAAATTTCCATATTCATCAAACCCAATTCCCAGATAACCTCCAGCCAATCCATCAATCGGATCCCCTTGATAGCTGAGTCGGTTTGCATAACCCAGCGATCCACCAAATCCACCCGGATCAGGATTAACAGATCCGTCCATCAAGAAAAATGTGAATCCATCAGCTCCAGTTCCATCATAAACAGAAAAATCAAAGCTGATATTCAAATCCAATCCTTCGGATGCAAAAGCTGTGTCGTAATAGGCAAAAGTAGATTGGTTATTCAAGCTTTCGGTAAGCCTCAGCCATCCATCTCCAGAAGAATCCGATGTGTTCGCTGTCAAATAAGGCGCAGTTGAACTATTCTCTTCATCAAAAACCCATCCATTAGCAGATGTGCCAGTGAATGTTTCGGAATAAAGAAATGATGCCTGGGAAGCAACAGAGCTAACTGCAATTCCAGCTAAAACGGTGAGAAGTTGTGTTGTTGTTTTCATCCTGATATCCAATTTAATAATTAATTGTTTGATTAAATGAACAACATATTATCAGCAGAGTCAGCGCCAAGTTTTGCCAATTAATTTAAAAAATTTAATAAAAAAAAACATAAATAATTGAATCACAACAGTTTAGACGTTTTTGAAGAGTCTGCCAACATCCCCACCAACTTCTTGATCTCCTGCGCTTTCCCCTTATCTGCAATCATAATTGCATCATCAGTTGCAACAATAATTGCATTGCATATACCTAACAACGCTATAGGCGTTTTGTTTTTAGTACGATTATCGAAAACAATATTGCCAGAAGAATCTAAATGCAATGCGGTTCCGACAATGCAATTACCAAAATCATCTTTTTGCAAGTGTCTTTCCAGCGCTGGCCAGGATCCCAGGTCGTCCCAGTCAAATGCGCCGTCGGCCATGAACAATGGTCCGGCTTTTTCCATCAAGGCAAAATCAACCGAAATTTTAGTCAGGCCTGGATAATCCTCGGCGAGTTGCGTTTTGAGTTTGGACGGTGAGTTGGCGATTTGTTTCCAGGATTCCACATATGCTGCCATTTCGGGTTGATGTTCTTTCAATGCGTTTTCAACCGCTTCCACGGACCAAAGAAACATTCCCGCATTCCATCGGTATTTCCCACTTTTCAGATACTTCCTGGCCGTTGCCAGGTCGGGCTTTTCTACAAATCGATTGGCTTGATAAATGTCAGCTCCCAAACCTTCAGTTTGTTGATCCTGAATGGCTTTTCCAGATTGTATGTAACCGTAACCCGTCGCCGGCTCAGTGGGTTGAATCCCAATCACACCCAGTTTTCCGGATCGCACTGCGTAATCCATAGCGCCGGTCAGGATTTTCTGAAATTGCTTCGGATCCGGAATGACATGGTCCGCCGGCAAAACGGCCATCACGCCTTGAGGATCTCTGGCTGCGACCAATGCTGCGCCCAACGCGACAGCCGCGAGTGTGTCCCGTCCGCAAGGTTCACCAATGATGTTTCCGGCAGGCAACTGAGGGAGTTGCTTTCTGACCATTGCGGCTTGAGCGGCGTTGGTGATGATGAAAATGTTTTCTTTAGGCGCAATCGGTTGAACTCGCTGTACGGCTTCCTGCAAAAAAGATTTTTTACCGAGCAGTGTGATCAGCTGCTTGGGTGTTTTTTGCCGACTGACGTGCCAGAATCGTTCTCCTTTGCCACCGGCCATAATGACCACAAATCGCTGCTTTTTCGGGATAGATTTCATAAATACTGGGGTTTACTAAAAAGATTAAACGGTTCGAGGCTCTTATTCTGGACGGATAGCTGAGGTGAGGGATCGAACAAATCCAGCCACTTCGGAAACCATTCCTGGCGATTTGCCTTGTTCGGCAATGCGATTGACAATAGCGCTGCCCACGACAATTGCTTCAGCATTTTTCGCCACTTCAATGGCTTGTTCCGGATTGGAAATTCCAAACCCTACAGCAATTGGCAGTTCGGTATGTTTTCGGATCATTGCTGTCATTTCACCAATGGTGTCCGAAACCGAGGTTTGCATCCCGGTCACTCCTTCTCTGGAG
Source organism: Verrucomicrobiia bacterium (assembly GCA_030432175.1). Lineage (GTDB taxonomy): Bacteria > Verrucomicrobiota > Verrucomicrobiia > Limisphaerales > JAUIHU01 > JAUIHU01. The sequence continues at coordinate 6,483 of JAUIHU010000043.1, forward strand.
ATGTAATAAAGAAATCCAGCGCCTTTTCTGGCGATTTCATGAATTCGGCTTTCTGGTGTGGTTGGCGCAATCAGAAAGATTGGACGCATTCCCTCCTGCTCCATCAATTCTTCATATCGGTCAGCTTCTTCATAAGGCAGATCCAATGCCAGCAGCCCGTCCACTCCGGCTTCAGAGGCTCGGTGAATGAAATCATCAATCCCTCGTCGATGAACCAGGTTCCAGTATATGTACAAAACGATGGGGATCTGTGAGGTTTGCCGAATCTTTTTGACGGTTTCCAGTACACCGGTTGGCGTCGTGCCGGAGTCGAGTCCGCGTTGCGCTGCCAGTTGATTGACCACTCCATCCGCCAGCGGATCACTGAAAGGGATCCCCAGTTCCAACACATCCACTCCAGCCTTGTCAAAAGCCAAAGCCAAGTCATGGGTGGCGTCGAGGTCTGGATCTCCCGCGCCAATGTACGCAACCAATCCCTTCTGGCCTCGCTCCTTCAACTCCGCAAAACGCCGATCAATTCGATTCATGTCGCCGCAGATTACCCGCCGAATTCAATTAGAAACAAGCAGAATTCAACCCGGATTGACCTGAAGGTAGATCAAAACCAGCGTTACGAGCGCCACCCCAACAATACTCACCAGCGTGCCGCTCATGATCATGTCCCGCGTTTCAATCTGCTTCGTCGCGTAAGCAATCGAATTGGGTGGTGTGCTGATCGGCAGACTCATCGCCAGTGTGGCTGATAAAGCAACGGCCATGGCGGCCGATGTGGGAGAAATCGTTCCGATGGCGGTCACGATCGGGATCATGAAATTGGAAATTCCAACCGCGGTGACAGCGATCGTCGCCAAAATAATCGGCGCCGCAAATTTATTGAAAGGTATGCTGCGGACCAAGGTGTCCGCCAGACCGGAAGATTGCATCGCAACTCCGAGTGATAGCCCGCCGGCTACCAGGATCAGCACGTCCCATTCAATTCGCTTCAAGTCATCAGCGCCGATCACTCCGAACATCGTAAAAATCATAATAGGAGCCAGAGCTACGACTGGGGACGGAATGTTGTGCAGCGGCTCCGTCATCCATAAAGCAACTGTTGTGGCAAAAGCTCCAACCACCAACACCAGTTCGCGTGTCACAGGGCCCAGTTCAAATTCGGGCGCATCAATGCGAGGAGTGTTGGGCCGAAACTTAAGACGCAATAAAATACCCAGCGCCACCAGCATGACCACTACCAGCGGCGTTCCAATTTTCATCCATCCAATAAAGGAAACCGGCTCACCCAGCTCACTCAGCACACTGGCTGCAACTGCATTGGGTGGAGATCCGATCAGTGTCCCCATGCCTCCGATGTTAGCAGCGAAAGGGACGGACAAGATCAGACCCTTTCGGAAGGGATTGGCTTTGTCCATTTTAGCGATCAGCGGTTGGATAATGGAAATCATCATCACCGTAGTGGCCGTGTTGGACATGAACATCGAAAAGAGCGCAGTTACGCAGATCACACCCATCAGGATTCCCATGGGACGAGTCCCGAAAGGCTTCAGGAAGAACCGCGCCAGGCGCAAATCGAGTCCGTGTTTGGTAGCCGCAGCGGCCAGAACAAAACCGCCAAAGAAAAGCACGATCACCGGACTGGCGATCGGATTGAGAAAGATTTTATAATCGCCAATGCCACTATCCCCGCCTTCCCAATTACCAGCAAGTGGTCCCACTTCGCCTCCAAGCAGGTACACTTGCAAAACGACCACTGTAATAGCTGTAGCGAAGGGTGGAATGGCCTCCGTCACCCAAAAGCCAGCCGCGCCGATAAATATTCCCAGAGTCATCCGCCCGGCCAAGGACAGGTCCGGGATCGGAAGAAAAGTGGACAACACCGCCACTGCAATAATCACCAGCGCTTTGTAAAGCTGATGGAAATCGGACTTTTTGGACTGTTGTTTCAGCGCCTCATGGCGTTTCAATTTCTCCTCGATCCGGACATGTGGGTCGATGCCACTTGAGGTCGGAGGAGTCTTTTCAGGATTGGATGGCGAATATGGACTCGGATTCTTTTCCGGGTGATTTGATGAAGACATACAAATGATCTCAGGGCTGGCTCAATTCAAGGCAGCGCGATCCATCTAAAAAAGAAGTACAGCGTCGGAGCGCGGAATTCAATCCAAATGCGAAACAAAACCATGGAAGAAAACCGTGAGAATTCTTTGACACCCAAATTTGGTTTACAGTCCAACTCGTCTCATAGCAATTGGAGTTGCCGAAATCTGGGTGTCAAAGAATTCTGATGGGAGAGCCGACATTCCTGTCCGCTGCGCCCGTGTCGGACGGGGGTAAGTAAACCCCTGCTCCTTTATTCATGCGAAACGTCCTCCAGGAACTGACTTCCCATTTCTGCCCAGCGCTCTGCCATTGCCTTGACCTTTTCCGGATAAATCTCAGTAAGGTCGTTTTGTTCGGCGCGATCTTCTGCAAGATTGTAAAGCGCCCATTTGGATTCCACCAATTTTTCCGCCGCTGCTTCCGCCGATTGTCGCCATGGGAAGGGACGAACTTTACTGGAGTGAACGATTTTCCAATCGCCTTGTCGTAATGCGCGATTGCTTTCATGATAAAACCAAAGTTCTTCATGCAACGGAGTGGTGTCACAGGTGAAGGCAGGCTTGAGGCTGGTTCCGGGCATGGATGGCGCGTCGCGAGGTTCGATCGAAACACCTGCGAGATCCAGAACGGTTGGAGCAATGTCGATGACGTGTCCAACGGTGGATCTGAATTCATTTTTCGCTTCAAATCCATCAGGCCAGCTCACAATGAATGGTGTGGAGATGCCGCCTTCGTGGACCCAGGTTTTGTGACGGCGAAAAGGTGTGTTGCCAGCGCTGGAAAAACCAGGTCCAAGACAAAGGTAGGTTTCGGCTGAACCGGGAGCGGCTTCCGGATCATGACCGTCTCCACGTACCATGATCTCCGCGCTGGCTCCGTTGTCCGAAAGGAAACAGATAAATGTATTATCCAACGCGTTCATGGCTCGCAATTGATCCAACACTCGTCCGATTTCCTGATCCATCCGGTCAATCATCGCGGCATGGATCGCCATTTTGGTGGCCTGAAAACGTCGTTGCTCTTCGGTGAGGTCACTCCAGGGTAAAGGACGGTTGATCTCTCCCGGCCCCAGGATTTTGAGTTTTTCCGGAAAGTGGTAGGGAGGGCCGACGTCCGGTTCGAGTGGGGATAAATCGCCGACTTTGATTCCTAATTCTCTCTGGCGGTTCAAACGTTCTTTTCGTAACTCGTCCCATCCGTTCAGATAACGATCCTGATATTTTTTAATATCTTCAGGTAGCGCGTGCAGTGGAAAGTGCGGAGCGCGGAATGCCAGGTAATGGAAGAAAGGTTGGTCCGGGTGTTGAGCGGCATGATCCTTGAGGCAGTCGATCGCGTGTTGAGCGGTGTGAATGGTTTCATAGTAATCGGGATCACGATCTACTTTCTTGATGGTTTCAAAAAAACCAGGACCCTTACTTGTCTGGTCTGAAAGATCGAATCCATGATCTGTCGGCTTCCCGTCAATATGCCATTTCCCAGAATGGTAAGTTCGATAGCCGACTGGTTTGAGATACTCCGCAATCGTTTTAGCCCACGCCGGTCTGCGTCCGCCGCCTCCAAAACTTCTTGGCGCTTCAGGAAAACCATCCCGTCGAATCTGTTGAGGATAGTATCCGGTCATCAGCGCTGAACGCGTCGGCCAGCATCGGGCTGTGTTGTAGAATTGGGTAAATCGCAATCCTTCCGCCGCCAGCCCGTTCAAGTTAGGCGTATCAATCTCACCCCCATAACAACCTGCATCGGAGAATCCCATATCATCCGCAATGATGATCAGAAAGTTGGGGCGTTCAGAGGCGGAGACATGGATTGAGCTAAGGAGTAAAAGGGCTGAGGCGGAGATGGATGATGAGAGTAGACGTGCAGCCAAAATGGAGAGTTGATTTTTCATAGTAATCAGAGTGAGGGTATTAGGGGGAGCGCCAAAATGAGCCAGGGTCACCGCTCCTTCAATTTTTGTTTTCATCCTCCGGAAGTTTTCTGATTTCCTTGATGAGCTCAACAGCTTTCATATTTTCAACAGAATCCGTTAAATCTGGCAGTTTGCCAAGACGCAAATCCATTTGGCGAGCTAGCGGGAGAAATGCGCTTACCCCCAGCTCAACTTCTTCTCATAACATCGGTAAATCATCCCAAGACTTCGACACCAGACATTCAACAGATACAGATAGATCATCCAAAACAGAATGCCGGTTCCGGGGCTGCGGATCCAATCCAGATGGAGTACTGGATTATTCCAGCTCATGATTTCGAAAAGAAACGGACTGTGCAGCAGGAGAAAGTAAAAGGCACAGGACAGAAAGGGCGCTACCAATCTGCAGAGTGACTGATAGACAAATGTCGGAATCAACACCCCCCAGCTTTCAAAGATACTGATCGCCAGGAGTGGAACTGGCAGATACACGACGCCCGCCAGCGCCAATAACAAGATCCCGACCGGTTTCCAAATTCCAATGTCGACTTGAGAAATATAGAACAGCGCAGCGGGTCCAAAACAAAACAGCAAAATAACCACTGTCTGCGCCAGAAATTGAATCCCGGTTTCCCAATCCAGTTCCACTGCGTGATAAAAAGCATCCGGATCATCAGATCGCGCTCCGGACAGTATGGCGTGGTACATGAGCAGCAGCAGAATGATTATCATTCCGAACAGAGCCAAAACACCAAACCTCGAAGGCATTTTCATTGCCCAGTAAATCACAACCGGCGCAATCAGGAATACCACGCCATACACATTGCGTATCGGATGAATAAAACTTGAGAACCAACTGCGGAACCAGTCACTGTTTCTACCTTCGATGGATGGAATGTCTTGAGCCATTTTGAATTTATAGAATTGGATGCAGACGAGTCCGTATGTTCGCTGCATGACAACTTGGACCAAGCACAGGCAAATAGCTCACAATGAAAAATGCAGTTCTCTAAGAAAAGTTGGTGACACCCAAATTTTACTCCCGAATAAAGCCGATTCCTTAGAATTTGAATTTACGGCTTTCAAATGTTCCAATAATGGAATTTCAAGAATACGTATAACTACATTTATTTACAGTTCAGCTCATCTCACGGCAATTGGATCGCTCATAATCTGGGTGTCAAAGATTTTATGGACACGTTCTAAAGGGATTCAACCTAATCCCGAAAGATGACGCCAGCGCCAAGATTTGTTTCCTGGATGTCAAATCGCCATGGTTGACTAGAGAAGCCCTGAGAGTTGAATCCCAACGGGATTCCGCAACACAGCCCAGGGTTGCGCGCTGAGCGCTACCCTGGGTAAAGCATCCAATTTTTCACAAATTCTTTGACAGCCAAGTTTTAATCACTTGCCTATCCGTGTGAACGGTCGCCATGCCAGACTTTTTTAACTCAGCAATGTTATTATTTGCTTAATACTATGTTTATAGTATTATAAACATAGTATTCATGACAACTAACAACCAAACTCCTTCCAATTTAGAACTCCAGGCGCTTTCAGTGCTCTGGGAAAGAGGCCCTTCCACCGTGCGTGAACTCCTTGCTGCCATGCCAGATGGTAAAGAGCGTGCCTACACCACCTTGCTATCCGTGATGCAGAACATGGAGAAGAAGGGTCTTGTAGAGCGATCTAAACAGGGAGCTGCTCACGTGTACCGACCGAAACAAAACCAGCGCCAGACACTGGGCCCAATGCTTCAGGGTCTACTCCGCAATGTGTTCGGAGGCAGTGTATCCAATGTGATGCAGCATTTAATCGCCGAGACCGATGTTTCCGAGGAAGAACTTTCCGAGATCCGACGTATCATCGATGCCAAAAAATCCTCATCCAATGGAGCCAGGAGGAAAAAATCATGAACCCGATTTTATCTGGATCTTTATTTACGGGTGTCATGTGGGAAACGCTTGCTACCGCCCTACTTCACACCTTATGGCAGGGAGCTGTCATTCTAACGGTTCTGGCCCTCCTGTTGAAGATGATCCCGGCAAAACATCCTCAGCTGCGCTACATCTTGGCATGCCTGGCCTTGGCGACTTTGCTGTTGTGCGGGCTCACAACCTGGGCGATTCTGGGTCAAACAACAATTCATGCAGCGAGCGAAATGATTTCTCAATCTCGTGCCTCGTCTTCTCAGGACTCCAGGACCAGTCTCTCAATAACTGGCGAAAGGACTGAAAACGGTTTGGGAGAAACCACCCTTAGTTCATCAGCATTTTCAGGCTCAGACACCCAAGAAGGCAATCCGTTTATTCACTCCCTCACCATCACATTGTGGCTTTTTGGCGTTGCTCTGATGCTGCTGCGCAATCTCTACCAGCTATACGATTCTGCTGGATTACGGACCGATGCACGGACTCCCGAAAATCACGATTTGCTACAGATTTTCGAATCTCTGAAATCAAGTAT
>JAUIHU010000727.1 GCA_030432175.1 Verrucomicrobiia bacterium
CCTGAACTTGAGCAAGGATTTTCATAATTGATAACATCTCTGGCGGCTCTAGAAATAGCTTCACTCCAGATGAATGGTCCGAGCACACCCGTAGCTGCGGCCAAACACCCAAGTTGATGCGCCTTCCCTTCAGCAGGAAGATTGAGCATTTCACAAATCACAAACCCGGAAATCAGCATCAGCAAAGTGATTGTGGATAAAGTCATACCCAACACACCCAGTCCGAAAATAACATTTCCAAAAGCTGCTCCAGTCAAGGGTTGAAGCGCTTTGGCCAGATCAAATGCATCCCTTTTGACCAACGATGCGGCAATTACTTTTTCTGATTTAGGAAGATCATTCACAGCTGCTAGCAAAGCCGCTTCGTCCTTTGCCATTTCATTGTAGGCTTCAGGCGATTCAAAATCAGTTGCCAGTCGAGCGGCCAGAGCTTTGGCATACGGGCTGTTCAGATTATCGATATTTTCCTCCCCATTGACATAAACAAGTAAATCCTCTTTGGGAGTCGCATGAAATCGATTTGCTGAAGCCAGAATCACACAGGAGGTGGCCAAGACAAACGGAATTAACATTCCGGTCGCCAGATCAAATCGGGTGAATGAACGAAATTCTTTGCCCCACCCACGGGAAATAATCGTGTAAGGAAACAGGAAGGTCATGTTGATACCCACTGCTGTAGCAGCTGCAGCCAATAACACATCCCTTTGTTCGGAAACAATGCGATCAGTCCAGAATGCTCTGGCAGCTTCAGGCACAGCGTCCAGCAATGGAACAAACGCAGCAGCTGGAGCGAAAATGGTTTTGGGATTCGGGATAAACCCGGTGATGACTTCTTTCCAGGCCAAGCCTTCTGGCGAAACTACGATCTTGAACGCAACCCCAATAAAGCAAAGAACAATCATGGCAACCATGATTTTCAAAACCAGCTCATAGATTTTCACCCCTCTGGAACCTCGTCCGTAACTCCACGTAACCGCTGTGCAAAACAGGAGAATCATGACGACTATCAAGGCTTTCCCCAGGTTCCCATCCATCGGAGCTCCAGCGCCGAATATCCCAGGCGCCAGATTCTGTTGAATCACTCCGGTGGCTAATGAATACTGCGGCAATGCCCAAACCATGTTCGCCAGTAAGGATGCCAATGCCCAGCCCCAACCTAAAACCGGGTTGATATGCTTGTTGATTGCCTGAAAAGGACGCTCTCCAGTGGACATCGTCACGTACGCAATGGCGCTCAACATGATGATCCCAAGAATCATAGCCACTGGCTGCAACCAGAGCAGCCCAAATCCAGCCAGTACTCCCAGGTACAGACTGCTACCTAATGATCCACCCCCTAAAGTAATGGCGCTCTGCAGCCACCCAGGTCCGGAAAGTTTAACAAACGTCAGGAAAGTGGCTATGGGCCCTTTCCCCTGCGCGTCAATCAACGCCTGCTTGTCCGCCGCCAGTTTCTGTTCTTTATCCATATCAAAATCTGCTGTTATGTTTCCACTCCAACTCTCAACCCATGACTTCTTTTCCGGCTATTCTGAAATAACTGTCTCGCATTTCGACAGAATTTGACCAATGCCATGATACCGGATTCTTATTTATGTGAGCTGATTGGCGCGATGAGATTAACGAATTGATTTCAGGATTGAAATCGAAAGTTTTCCAGATGTTGACTCCCTGTGTTGACTTTTTGGCTGATTCCGCTGTGATGAAGTTATGTGTCCCATTGTCACTGCAACCAGATCCGACATAATACTGACAACGCTGATGAAGATTTGTCTTCTAACGGCAAGCTGCGCGGCTTTGGCTCAGGAACCACAAGCTCATTTACAGGATCTCATGCTTCTGAATTCTGGCATGCACGTGGAATCTGAGTCGGATTGGAAAGTTCGACAATCTGAAATCAGGAGCTTAATGGAATCCACGTTCACCGGAACCATTCCTGAACAAGCTCCCAATTTAGTGAAGACAGACCTGGTTTCTGAAAAACTTTCTCCAGAAGGCATTAAACGTTCACGGATCCGTTTGTTTTATAAAGGGGATCAGCCATTTGATTTTGAAATAGAATTCTGGGAACCGAAGCAAAAGACAGCAGATGACCCAACCCCGCTGCTATTGACTCAACCCAGGTATTATCAAATTCCCTGGGCGGAAGAAGCTCTCAGTCGTGGTTACCGCGTCTGCCTGTACCCTGGCGTCGACAGTCACCATCGAGAACAAAATTTCCCAGAATACGATAGTGTCTGGAAAAAAGTTCAGGCAGCTTACCCGAATCACTCCTGGACGGAAATCGCGGTGAAAGCCTGGATCGCTGGTCGGGCTTTGGACTACCTGCTCAGTCCGGAAGCCGGACAACCGATTGACCCCGAAAAGATCGGTATCATCGGATTCTCCAGGTATGGAAAA
>JAUIHU010000728.1 GCA_030432175.1 Verrucomicrobiia bacterium
CTCCAAGCGCACCTGAGCTGCGCCGATGATGATAGCCAGAGCGTTTCTGAAGTCATGTGCGATTCCGGCAGTTAGCTGCCCTAAGGCTGCCAATTTGCCCTGAGCCTCACTTTTTTGCTGCATCGCTCGTTGCAGGGTGACTTCCTTCAGGGTCAAAACCCACCCATTCCCTGTATAACCATTCTCCAGTTCGTGAGCTGTCGCTTCGAATATCCGGTATTCAGGATCCTGTATTTCGATTTCAATAAATGCCTGTGCTGTGTCCTGACTTGCGAGGATTTGCTGAATTGTAGCGGAGCCAAGTTGGGTCAATGAAATTTCCGGACTGAAATTGCCTGTAAGTAATTCCAAATACCGTTTGGCGGAAGTATTACAAAGATATGGGCGATATTCATGGTCCAGGGCAATGATCCCTTCCTGGATACTCTCGATCGTTACCTTGAGGCGTCGCTCGCTTTCCAACAATCGGGTTTCGGCTTCTTTTCGCTCAGTGACGTCTCTCAGCATTGCCAGCAGAGCGGGAACGCCTTCCCATTGCACCATCGAAACAACCAATTCCATTGGGCAGACAGTTCCGTCTTTCTTCAGAAAATCCTGTGGGCCAACAGATTCTCCGAATAGATACCCTAATGCATCCTCAGCGCCTGAACTTTCTTCTTTTGGAAATAATGTCGAAAAATGGCTGCCAACCAGACTTTCCGGCTCATGTCCCAGGATGTTCCTGGCGGCAGGGTTAGCGACCAGAATTTTGCCTGTGGCGGTTTCAATGACCAAAATCACATCAAGTGATCCCTGAAAAAGCGAGTCAAATTTGCTTTGGATGGAGTCAAACTCACTTTTTGAGATCGCCTCGTTGGTTTTCGATTTTTTTATGAGAAACAATCGCGAAACCGTGGCTCCCAGTAACCAGGCTCCAAGAATGAGCAACGCAGGAAAATCTTTTATAGCTCCCAAAGAAAACATCAGGCAGGCCCCAGCCAGCGCAGTGTACGAATTGAAAAATATGGACCTCAATTTTGATAGAAGTTTAATTTCAAACGATTTTTCTGACTTCAAAAATGTTTTTTAACCAGAATTTAATCCATCTTCAATCCTCTCCTTACCCGTGGATCCTTTAACAAGTCAATGCTAGAGTCAGATTTTCATTCGTCATGGCGTGACAATAAGCCTCGCAACGCTTAGATTCCGCTCAATGACAGTTGAAACTGAAAAGAAGATTCTGACTTTAGGACACTCGCCGGATCCAGACGATGCTTTCATGTTTTATGCTCTGGCCAAGGACCTGATCCCTACTCACGGATTCGGGTTCGAACACATTTTGCAGGACATCCAAACACTGAATGAACGAGCGACTCGCGGAGAATTAGACATCTCGGCAATTAGTATTCACTCATACGCTTATGTCAGCGATCAATACGCCTTGCTTCCAAGCGGAGCAAGCATGGGTGACGGGTATGGTCCAATGCTGGTCGCCAAAACCAAAATGGACAAGACAACCATTGCGGGAAAAAAGATAGCAGTGCCCGGACTCCAGACCAGCGCTTACCTGGCCATGCAATTGTGGTTGGGAATCAAAGGCGAAAATCTGGATATCTTGGTTGTCCCGTTTGATCAGATATTTCAAACGGTGAAAGACGGGAAAGCCGATGTAGGGCTGATCATTCATGAAGGACAGTTGACTTTCCAAAACGAAGGACTGGTGTTGTGCGAAGATCTGGGTGTCTGGTGGCAAAAGAATAATGACGGGCTTCCATTGCCGCTTGGAGGCAATGTGATTCACAAACGTTTTGAGGCGGAGACCCGGAAGTTGATTTCTGACATATTAACGCAAAGTATCCAGTATTCATTAGACCACCGGGAGCCCGCTGTAGAGTACGCGCTTAATTATGCGCGTGATATGGATGTCCAGTTAGCAGATAAATTTGTGGGGATGTATGTCAACCACTGGACTTTGGATTACGGAGATAAAGGACGAGAAGCTATTCGAAGATTTCTTGGACAAGCTTTTGAAGCGGGATTAATTCCACACCGCCAGGAACTGGAGTTTGTGGAATAGGCTGGAGTCAAATCGAATTTGAATTTCAAAAAGCAAGGCGGTCCGGATAATCCGAACCGCCATTTATATTATTTGGCTACGCAAGATTGTTGGAATCTTAAACCAAATGATTGTGAGCCAGGAGCGATTTAACTCTTAATTTCGGTCCTGAATTTCAATAGATACGGGTCGGCTCCCAGAAAACCTTTGAGGTTGGAAACATATTGATCCTGGTGGATCTCCTCCAGCTGCGAAGGGTCGTCGGCATCGCGATCGCCGATCAGGGGCACGCTCCACGCATCGTCGAAGATCGGACTGACCGCGTCGGCACTCGCGTTGCGGGAAGGCGATCCGTGAGGCAGTC
>JAUIHU010000044.1 GCA_030432175.1 Verrucomicrobiia bacterium
TTTGCTCACAGCTGCCCGACAGATTTGCTTTTCACTTCAACTGATTTTAACAGTTATGTCACTTTGAGTACCGCTGACGGCGCGCCGCAAAGGAAGAACGGAAGACTCGCGGCATCGAAACGGCCTGGATTAGGAATTCAACCCAAGCTTGAGGCGATTGGACAACCTGTTTTGGAAATCACCGGCAGCTGATCAGAGGCCGGATGGGTTGGATCATCAACGCAGTCGTTGCTTCTCACGGACTAATGAAATCTATTATGAAATGGATCTCCATGAAATTCAGCTCCTGGATCACTCACATCGCTCTCGCCGGAACCGTCGCTGCTCAGTCGCTTTCTCCGTCCGGAGAGTCTGCTTTTATCCTTGGCGATGGCGATAGAAATTCAGATTATGCCTACCACGGGATAGAACTCCGGCCCGATCTTCAAATACAGTTGTATGCCAGGGAACCGCTCGTTCAGGACCCGGTGGCGCTTTGCTTCGACGTCAACGGCTGGGCGTATGTGGTGGAAATGCGGGATTATCCATATGGGCAAGGACCGAATCGGGAGCCGATGGGAACGATTCGGTTGTTGAAAGATACGGACTGGGACGGCGACGCGGACGAGTCGATTCTTTTTGCAGAGAACCTGAGTTTCCCAACCTCCATCACGCCCTGGAAAGGTGGAGTTCTGGTTTCGGCGCCACCGGAAGTGATTTATCTCAAGGATGAAGACGGGGATGGGCGATCTGATGTCCGTCGTGTTGTATTGCGTGGATTCAAGCTTGGCGTTACGGACAGCAATGTGAACGGACTGCAGTTCCACTTCGACAACCGGATTCATGGAGCCAACGGCGGGAATGGCGGAGCGGTTCAGTGGGTGTCAGAAACCGGGGACGCCTCTCCGGTGGTTCCCTTAAAAGGCGCTGATTTTCGATTTCATCCGGACCTGGGAATGTTCGAACGCACCTACCACACTGGCGGTGGTTTTGGGTTGGTCTTTGATTCCTGGGGACACAGCTTCACAACGTACAATATTGATTACCTGCAACAACGCATTCTGCCGGTCCGTTATCTGGAAAACGCCACTGGACTGGCTCCGATCCAGGGAACGAAGAATATTTCTGTGCATGGCGAAATGGCGCGGATTTTTCCAATCTCCACGCCCGAAACACGCGTCAATCATCCGGAACAGGCAGGACATTTCTCATCTGCTGGTGGCATGGGATGGATCAGTGAAGGCAGCCCTTTCCCTGAAGCTCTCTGGAACAGCGTGTTCGTCTGTGATGTCGTCAGCAACCTGGCTCACCGCGACCTGGCCAATCCGAAACAATCCACCTTCACAGCCCAACGCGCTCCAGACGAATCGAACCGCGAGTTCCTTGCCAGCCGGGATAATTGGTTTCGTCCTGTCGGATTGCCAACCGGACCGGACGGCGCTCTGTATCTGATCGACATGCAACGGGCGGTGATTGAACACCCGGACTATATTCCGGAAACAGTCAAGAACCGCATCGACATCCGGGCAGGCGATCAACGAGGACGCATTTACCGGATCACTCCTAAAGGAGGCATGCCAGTCGGAGCTCCTGGGTTAGCTGGAGCATCCCCCTCTGTATGGGTGGAAGCTTTAAACTCAGGAAATCAATGGAGGCGATTGACAGCGCAACGATTGATTTTTGAAAATCAGGATCGAACGCTCGCTCCGCTATTAAGAAATCAATTACACTCCGATTACTCCAATACTTTCGGCAAACTCCATTCCGCCTGGGCTCTTCAGGGATTGGGAGCGTTAGAAGTCGACGATGTTCTGGCTTTGATGCAGAGTTCTCATCTCGGATTGAAAGAAAACGCATTCCTGCTGAGCGAGCCGTGGTTAAACCTAAACAACTCCGACAGCTGGGCCTTGAGAAAAGCGCTCTTCCACGCAGTCGCCAGATCCGATAGCGATCCTGCGCAACTTCAGGCAGTCCTGAGCGCCGGAACAGTCCAGTCACAAACTGAGGAAGAATCAACAGCTCTGGAGCAGGGCCTTTGGAGAAATCGGAGAGACCAGTGGATGAGATCCGCCGCTTACACAGCGATCCAACATCCGCTTTGGAATCAACTCACCGACATTCTCGGCAAATTCAGGGCCACTCCGGAAATTCAATCCGAGGCGACATTGGCTCTGGTTCGTGAAATGGTGGAGTTATCTTTTGCCCGACTGACAGAGGAATCCATCCAGACCGCCACGACGCAAACACCCTGGATCCGTTTCTGGGCACAAATGGCGGCAGCCGTGAATCTGGAAGATTTTCAAATGGCGGCATTGCAAGGAGCAGAGTCTGGATTGAGACGGGCGCGATCTGTCGCTGAAACACTGCGTGGATCCGTTTTATTCCGCAACAGCATCGACGCCATGGCGCCCGACGCATCCACAACCCAACTCACCGCGCTGCTGAAATTAAACCAATCGATTGGACTCCCTACCTCAGAAGTGTTTGTTCAAGCTTTAGGCCGAGCACAACAAATTGCATCCGACAGCGCTGCTCGGACATCGACACGCATCGAACAAATCCAGATGCTGGGTCTCGCAGATCTCGATCGCGTCAGTGACGTTTTGTTTGCATTACTGGATAGCCGGGAGCCGAGTGAAATTCAAGAAGCGGCTTTGCGGGCTCTATCTAATTTTAATGATCCAATCATCGGCGAACAACTCATCCAACGCTGGAAACAGCTCACTCCCAAAGTACGGGTTCCACTGGTGAAGTGGCTAGTCAGTCGCCGAAATTTTCATGATCCACTGATTGAAGCCATTGAGACCGAAGCGATTTCACTCGGAGAACTGAATCTGGACCTCGAACAACGCCGCACACTCCGATGGTGGAGTTCGCCAGAAATACAGGAACGCGCATCGAAACTCTTTGGCGATGAGGAATATAGCGGACGATCCGAAACGGTGAAACGCTGGCTGGCCGATATGCCAAACACTGGAGACGCGACGAAAGGACGGGCGACATTTATGGAACGCTGCGCTATCTGTCACGTTGCGGACGGGATCGGACAGGACGTTGGACCTGACTTATCCGATCTCTCCTTTCAGAGCACAGAAGATTTGGCTTCCAACATCCTGGATCCAAACATGGCCATCAACCCGAACTACATCAGCCTCATGATCGAGACAGATGACGGAAGATTGGTCACAGGAATTTTAGAATCTGAAACGGCAGAAGCATTGACGCTCGCTCAGGCTGGGGGAGAGAAAATCACCTTGGACCGGGAGGAACTGGTCAACATGGAGACCACCGGCAGATCATTAATGCCCGAGGGACTGGAACAGGGGCTCACCCCTCAGGACTTACGCGATTTGATTGAATTCCTTCAAACGCCCAACCGCACATCGGCTCCATGAAAAACCTCAATGAATTAATTCAAAGTTTTCTGGCAAGCGCTGAATTTGCTGTCTTGGGAGCCTCCACCAATCGGGTGAAGTTCGGCAACCAGGTATTGCGGCATTACCTGAAGCACGGGAAAACCGTTTATCCGATTCACCCGAAAGAAGAAATTATTGAAGGTTGTCGCTGTTTTCCAACATTGACAGCCGCCCCGGACACCATTGAGGCTGTCTCTATTATCACTCCACCGGTGATCACCGAAAAGGTTATCCATGAAGCAGTTGAGTTGGGTATTCGCAAAATCTGGATGCAGCCCGGAGCAGAAAGTCAACGCGCTGTGGAGATCGCACGGGACGCTGAAATGGAGTGCATTGCAGGGGAAGCTTGCGTTTTGATCGAGTTGCGATAACATTCCGCCTTCCGAAAATTAAACCAAATCATTTAGTGAATCCATGGTCAGGCGTTTGTTAGGAATGAAACCCAAGAACCCGGAAGAAAGGCGTTTTTACGCGTTGCCGGGAATGACAAGAGCCAACCGCCGCAAGCAAAAATTGATTCTGCGGTGGTCACTGGTCGTCGCCATAGTTCTGGGAGGATTGGTGGGATTGCTCATTTACGCGCTCAATCGCTGATCGGATACAGCGTCCTTTCCTCTACCTTTTGAAACGAATTTTCTCCGCCGGGACCCTCGTTAAGTTTCCGCCTGTTGAAATCTCTCTCAAATTACCCTGGCAAAAGGAAAACAGCGGCTCTGGAAAGCTTGTTATTTGCATTCATTTGCATTTAATTAACTCATTATTGCATTCATCAGAGGATCTCGCAGCAGGCCCTGATTCCTCCAACTATACATGAGCAAAAAATTCTACGTCACAACAGCCATCGATTACCTCAACGGGGAACCTCACCTGGGGCACGCCTACGAAAAAATTATTACGGACGGCATTGCCCGCGCCCATAAAAGTCTGGGCGAGGAAGTTTTCTATCTGACCGGACTGGATGAGCACGGTCTTAAGGTCCAACAGGCCGCTCAAGCCAAGGGAATGGAACCCAAAGAATACTGCGACGAATTAAGCCAGTCCTGGAAAGCCTTTGCCGGCGCGCTGCAATTGATCAATAACGATTTCATCCGCACCACCGAACCACGCCACTACGCCGTCGTCAGCGCCATCCTCCAGAAATTGTGGGATCAGGGAGATTTCTATAAATCTTCCTACAAAGGCTACTACTCCACACGCGCAGAAACATTCCTGACCGAAGACGACCGCCAGCCGGACGGATCCTTCGACGCTATTTACGGGGATGTTGTTGAACTGGAAGAAGACAATTACTATTTCACCCTATCCAAACACCAACAGTGGCTGATTGATCACATTGAGGCGAACCCGGACTTCATCCAACCGGTCACCCGACGGAATGAGATTCTTGGATTTCTGAAAAACCAGGAACTGAAAGATCTCTGCATCTCCCGCCCTGCCAACCGACTCCAATGGGGAATCCCACTGCCTTTTGATCCGGACTACGTGACCTACGTCTGGTTTGACGCCTTGATCAACTACGTCAGCGCGACACTCTCCCATGGCGATCCACTGGTGCAAAAAATCCTGAAAGTCCAACCACCCGAAGAAGACGCAGAAACTGCAGCGAAAGGACTCGAACTCTGGCCGGCAGACATTCATGTCATTGGAAAAGACATTGTTCGTTTCCACTCCGTTTACTGGCCCATCATGCTCAAGGCCATGGGCCTGCCGCTGCCCAAACAAGTGCTGGCTCACGGTTGGTGGCAGAAGGATGGAGATAAAATGAGCAAGACCACCGGGAACATCGTGGATCCCGTGGCCGTCATCGAAGAATGGGGTGTGGACGCCTTCCGCTTTTACGTAACCCGCGAACTCTCCATTGGACCCGACGGAAACTGGACCGATGAAGGATTCCAGGCACGCTACGACGCCGAACTGGCAAATGGACTGGGAAATTTAGTGAACCGCTCCCTCTCCATGCTGAAGCGCTACCGCAAAAGCGAAACACCCGCGGTCAGTAACGAACTGGAATCATTGGCGACAGAAACTATTACTCAGGTCAAGGCCGCCTATCAGGACAACCAGCTACAGAAAGCGCTGCAACTAACCTGGGCATTCATTACGAAGATCAACCAGTACATCGACGAAACCGCTCCGTTCAAGATTGCGAAAGATCCGGAACAGGCTGGCCGACTCGACGAAATTCTCTACAACCTTGTTGAATCCTGCCGAATCCTCGCTGTATTGATCTGGCCAATCATCCCTGGAACCGCCCAGAAAATCTTTGATCAACTGCAGATTGAAGGCACACCAGCAACACTTGCTGAATTGAAATGGGGAGGCATCAGCGCCGGGCATGTGACCGGAAAACCCAGCCCGCTGTTCCCTAGAAAAGAGACCGCGAAATAGGATTAGGATTACTTTTTAACCACGGAATGCGCGGAAGGCACGGAAATTCAGTCTTAGGTTTGCGTTGAAAGAACCACATCTTCTTCCGTGTTATCCGTGCCTTCCGTGGGGTGCGATTAAAGTAGGGTGGCGTAAAATGGTGCAAGCGGTAGAAAATTCGGATGTCAAAAAGATTTATAAAGACTCTTACTCAATGCCCCCAGCGCCAAAGGCGCGACACATACCAGCCTGGGCTGCCAAGCCCAGGGCGGCATTCTCCTCAATCAAAAGGGCTGAAGGCCCGACACATTCATAGAACCCTTTCTCAAACAATATTTTTATGTGTCGGGCTTTCAGCCCTTGGAAATATAGGTGCACTAAACCTGGGCTTGGCAGCCCAGGCTGGTATGTATCAGGCCTTTGGCCTTTGAAAATTTTCATGCCACCCTCCTTTAATCGCACCCCCTTCCGTGGTTTAAAAAACGTTACCATTGAATATTTTGTAGTATTTCTTACTTTAGAAATAAGATATGCAACAAAATATTCAGCGAATGATGCTTCTGGAATCAATCCAGGTTGGCATCCCATCCGGCGCTGGCTTAGGGGACAGGAATGTCCCCTCTCCTTTGAGCGCCACACAATCTCCCACCTCATCCCCAGAGCCTCCATCCTCCATCATCTAATCTTTTCGTGTGTTTCGTGTATTTCGTGGTTAAAAGATGCGCCTTCCGTGGCAAAGACTCTGTTCTGAGGCCCCACCTTTTTTAGCGCCTTTTTCGTGGTTGGATGACTTCGATCGGAATATGCTTTTTGTAAAGTTCGTAATCCTTGTCCTTTGAAAGGATTGGAATGTTCCATTGAACCGAGCAGGCGCATATTAGAAAATCAGTATTTGAACCTTGGATGCCTTTACTTCTACAGACGTTAAAGAACTTTGCGGCCGTGACAAAAATGTTCGAATCCAAGTTTCTGTCCAAGAAAGCAGACAGCTTCTCTGAAAACGCTTTAAAAGTTGCCGTGTCACGAATTCCTGACAGGATTTCCATTCTAATTGGACCAATGATCTCGACACGGCCTTCCTGGATCAGGTCAATCAGTTCCAGGACGTAATCAGATTTCTTTCCTTTCTTCTTTCTCAATGCCTCTGACCAGACATCGGTATCAACGAGAACTTTCACTGGACCTCTCTCTGCTTCTTGTAGTCGTAATCAGGATCCATTTCTACCGTCCCGAAAAAATCAAGAACCTTGAGTTGTTCTCTACGTTGGACATATTCATACAAAGCTTGATTAACAGCCTCCTTTTTCGTTCGCATTCCACCAAGGCGCATTGCCTTCGAAAGGAGATCTTCATTGAGTTCAATGTTGGTCGCCACGCACAAAGCTTCGCACAAAGCGTATATTAGTCAATCATTCACTTGAAACACAAAAAGGAGCGGGGGTTTTCCAACCCCCGCTAGGGGACAGGAATGTCCCCTCTCCAATACTTCCCTTTTCTGTGCCTTCCGTGGTTGAGTGAGAATATATAAGAGTACGCAAAGCATTCCTTGGATCCCAAGCTATAACAATTCTTTAGCTGATGGATGTTCGTCCGTATTTGGTAATCAAAATCATCTTCTATCAGGATCCGTTTCACCCACCATTTGCAACACCTTTTGTTTTACAGTCTCACTGAAATAAAATCGGTTCTGCTTAAGCTCCTCATGGGAGACAGACAGTTCAAAAGCAACCGCCGGTGGAATTAGCACGATTCCAAACACTTTTTGCAGAATCTCTGCCTTACCAATGGACAAGAGATTTGAGATTGCGGAAGTATCACTGACTACGACCTTCATTCCGCATCCGGAAACAACGATCTAATTGTTTCTAAATCTTGTTCGAGATCTACCACTTCGTAGTTAATAGGAATCTCCCTTTTTCCAAGTTCATTCTGAAATTCCAATCGAGACATGCCCACTATTTTAGCGCACCTGCCCATTGACCAACGCTCGCGCTTGTAAATGCCAATAGCAACGTCCAACAGCGCCGTTTCGGGGGTCAATCGACTTGCCTCAGCGATGTTATCAGGAACAATTACATTCATTTTCCAGACCTTACCTCACCATTACTATCGATTCAATCTATTGAAAATAAATCCCTGTAACTGGGATGCGATTATAGTAAAGAGATTCAATACAGGTTCACTCCTCTCTCGGGTCCGGGATAAACAACTCCGTCCCCACCTGCAAACGTTCCGGAACCACATCCGGGTTCGCCTGTAACACCATTTTTACCGTCACCGGAACACCGCTTGCCCTGTAACTCTCCACAATCTTCGAAATATTATCCCCGGGCTGCACATCATAATAGTAGCCCACAGACGAAATGGCCGGTTTGGGATCTGGCTTTACAGTGCGCTCACTTGTTCCTTCAGAAGTGGATACCGCCTGCGCCGCAACCACACGCGCTTTTCCGATTTCCTCAATCGATTCCAGAATCAATTCCTGATCTTGTTTTCGTTTCGCTTCGTTCTGGTTAATTTGAGCCACCAACGCTTTGAACTCCGCTTCAGTCACAGCCTTTTCCGTAGCCTTGCGCTGCAATTCCTGGTCCTCCTTCAACCTCGCCACTTCAGCGCGCAACTCCCGGATCTCCGTCGCCTGCGCCTGAATCTGGTTCAGCAGATTCACCTGATCATTCACCAACGCTTCCACGGTCGATGTCAGTCGAGACATTTTTTCATTCAAAGCCTGTCGCTCGGCAATCGCAGCAGCAGCTGCCCTGCGAGCGGCTGCATCGTCCTGCCCCAGCGCTCCTGTGGATCCCAAAAGGAAAAAGCTCAACGCCAGACCTGATAAAGTTTGAATATAACGGTGAAAAAAAGAACCGTGGCCAGTCATTTGTTTGTAAACGCCCTTCATGATAAATAAATGGAAATGGATTCTGCGTGTCTGCGTCAATTAAAAGTATTCCTAAAACTTCTCTGAATTGGATATTTCAACCCAAATCAGTCCCGCCTGGATTCGTATGCAAGTTCAGGTTAAACTTGGGTTCACCCGGAAATGTCGATGCTCAAAGCGCCGAACAGCTCTCGAATGAAATACCATTTACAACCAAATAATTCGACTTATTCATGCGCGGATTTGTTCATTCCATTCTGAAACACCATTGGAATCATTCCATTTGGATCTTTTCAGCGCTGCTGCTGACCTGGCCTTCACCGGCACAATCACAGGTAGCTATAAATGAAATACACTACCACCCGGCACACCCGGAGACCTCCCCGCATCGTGAACCTGTGGAAAAGGAGTTCCTGGAATTCCTCAACCTGACCAACACCCCAATAGACATATCCAACTGGCGCTTGAATGACGGAGTAGATTTCACTTTCCCACAAAACTCAATCATACCACCCAACGGTCTGATCGTCGTTGCTGCCGATCCCAACGCTTTTCTGGACACGCATACAAGTTTTGCCAACCAAATTGCTTCTTTGTTCGGACCTTGGTCCGGCCGTTTGAGCAACAGCGGTGAGCGGATCCGACTCGTAAACGCCACCGGGGAACTAGTAGATGAGGTCCGATACGCTGATGACGGGGATTGGTCGTTTCGCGTGCGAGGTCCGTTGGATTTC
Source organism: Verrucomicrobiia bacterium (assembly GCA_030432175.1). Lineage (GTDB taxonomy): Bacteria > Verrucomicrobiota > Verrucomicrobiia > Limisphaerales > JAUIHU01 > JAUIHU01. The sequence continues at coordinate 9,375 of JAUIHU010000044.1, forward strand.
GGTCACGAGGGTTGGATCTGGGACGATAGCACAGACGGCGGAGGCTATTCACTGGAATTAGCGCAACCACTTATCAGCAATGATCTGGGACAGAACTGGAGGAAATCAACCTCACTCGGCGGCTCTCCTGGGGCTCCAAATCCTGCCATGCAAGAAAATGTCGCGCCAATTCTGTTCAACCTGACCCATTCTCCTGCGCTGCCAACATCCAGTGATCCGGTCACCATTCAACTCCAGGTTCTGGATGAAGCGGCATCACCGGAAAATTTGAATGTCCAATTATTTTACCGCACAGCAGATGTCCAGGATTTTATCGCCGTTCCCATGTCCGCCAGCGCCGAAGATCCTGATTTTTTGGGTGTCACGTTTTTGTTCGAGGCGATTCTGGACCCATTACCTGACGGTTCTATTGTTGAGTTTTACTTTACAGCTCAAGATCCGGAGGGATTGACGCGCTTCTGGCCAGAGGTGGCTGGAGTGGTGGATCCCTCAGAATTTTCAGCCAATTTCCTTTTTCAAGTGGCGGATTCGAATGGAGCGCCGCCAGAGGATGCCGCTCCGGTGTACCGGATCATTATGACCGAACGGGAGCGCGCCGAGCTGGCGGCTTTGGGACGGGACCGATTAGAGAGCAACAGCAACGCCCGGATGAACGCAACGTTCATTAGCCAGGACACAGAAGGGGTCCAGATTCGTTTTCAAGTTGGCGTGCGAAATCGTGGTCACGGCAGCCGCGATCAACAGCCAAACAATTATCGGATCCATTTCCGCAATGACGCTCCTTGGCACGGCGTCACCGATCTCAATATCAACGGTCAATCACCCATGTTACAGTTCCTGGGATCCGCCTTCACCCGAGCGTTGAATCTTCCCACAGCAGTGTCCCAACTTGTCCGAACCTATGTCAACGGATCCAATCTGTCTCCATTAGGATCTCCAAGATTTGGCTACTATGTGGCGAATGAAGTTCTGGATAGCGATTACGTGGATCGCCGATTCAATTCAGACGAAAATGGAAACCTCTACCGCGCCCGACGGATCCAACTTCCTGGAGCCGACTTGACATACCGTGGGGACGATCCGGATCCTTACCGCAAGAACTACTTCAAACAAACCAACACCAGCGCTGACGACTGGACCGATCTAATCGAACTCAGTCGCGCTTTAGACGCATCGAGCGATGAAGAATATGTCGATGCCGTTCGGGATTGGGTCGATCTGGAAAACTGGTTCCACTACTTTGCGGTCGATGCGTTTTTTGATAACACAGAAACCAATCTCGGCAGTGGCAATGCCGACGATTACGCTATGTATAGTGGGGTGACAGATCCGAGGTTCCGACTGATCCCGTATGACCTGGACTCCATCTGGGGATTTGGCGCTGACCACGACATCAGTGGTTACAATCTCTTCCGCGCAACACGTGTTCCAACGATTGAACGATTTTTAAAACACACGGAGTTTGCTCCCGAATATTTTCGTGTGGTTGGTAAACTTTACTACGATTGGTTTGAAGGAAATCAAATCCACAACTTTATCCACAACACTTTGCGAGACTACACACCGATTGAATTCCGTGAGAACCTGATCCGCTTCGCAAACCGCCGAGCTGATTACCTGATTTCTTCCATTCCCAATGAACTGTCCTATCTCATCCTGAACGCCTCCTCGCGCTGGTCACCCGATGGTTTGTGGACGGTGAGTGATCCAAGCCTGCAACTGACAGGTCGGGCAAATGCTATCTCGACTCGGGCTGTTTCAGTTCAAGGTGAGCCAACCGATTGGGTCGCCTGGCAGGGGAGCTGGTCCGATTTCAGTGTGCCGTTGCAATACGGGGACAACATGATTCATGTGGCTGCATTTGACGTCACAGGGAGCTTGATAGAGGAACAATGGATCCCCGTCCGCCGTCTTCCTGATTTCCCTGAAACAACTGTTGGAACGCGCATCGAATCCACCTCTTTAACAGAAAATCAACATTGGGACCAATCCGGCAGTCCGTACTGGATCAATCAGGATCTCACCATCGCTACAGAAGTCACTCTCACTATGGGTCCCGGCGTTACGGTGTACCTCGCTCCTGAAACGCAAATCCAGGTCCAGGGCGGACTGGTCATTGAAGGGAATCAAGAAGAACGGGTTCAACTTCGCCTCAAGCCCGGAAGTCCACCTGACTCTAAATGGAATGGGATCCGCTGGATAAACGCTACCGAGATCAGTCGGTTGATCTCAGTCGATTTATCGTATTCCGATGGATCTGGAATTTCCTGCGACATACGACGCTCGGAAGTGAACATGGAAAGCGTCCGATGGCACAATACGACCCGCAAAGCTGTTGAACTGCGAGACGCTTCAGCGCGATTCAGTTATTGTGAATTCCCGGATGTTGTAAACGATGAAACAGTCCACGGACAAGGACTGCCCGACGACGGTTATCTGATTTTCAATAACAACGTCTTTGGATATGCATCCGGATACAGTGACGTGATCGATTTCACCGGAGGAAAACGCCCGGGTCCCATCTTGCAGATCTGGAACAATAGATTTATGGGCGGGGCGGATGATGGGTTGGATCTGGATGGCACAGACGCGCACATTGAAGGAAACTACTTCCAGAACTTTATCAAAAACAACGACAACTCCAGCAGCTCCAATGCCATTGCCACGGATCTCGGATCAGTCATCGTCGCCGCTAATAATACATTTTATAACAACGACCATGATATCCTGCTCAAGAACGGAGCCGAACTGATCAGCCACAACAATACATTTGTAGGGGCGTTACAAGGTGTCGTAGCAATGGACGAACCCAATCGAAATGTCGACCCCGGCAAAACTGTAGTCATGTCAGGCAATCGATTTTACCAGCAAAGTTCAATTTTCCTCTGGGCTCCCGTCGAAGATTTAGAAAATGAGACCGCGCGAATTGAACTGAATCATAATGTGTTCGATTCCAATTCATCGCAGGCAACCATTCCGGCACAGTCAATATTTGGAAATCAAAATAGATTTGGAAACCACCCTGACCCAGCGCCTCTGGACAGTCCGAATGATCTGGATCCTCAACCCGCACAGAACATCGGTCCTGGCGGAATGCCGGTGGGCGCATTGGAATTCCGAACACTCTCTATCACCCCCAACCCTCAACTGGATTGGATCACTACTGAAACTCACACCTTTGAGGTTTATGGTCCGGGTATCACCACTTACGCTTACCGCTGGAATGAAGGAGAATGGAGCAATATTCGCGAGATCGAAGCGTCACTGACGGCGCCTTCACTCTTGCCGGGCGCTCAAAAACTGGAAATCCGTGGATGGGATTCGGCTGGAGCGCGTTCACATTTTGATCCTATCGAACAGACATTTTTCTGGAATGTCGTCGAACCCACTGAACAATCGATTCTCATCACTGAAGTTCTGGCCATTCAGGACAGCGTGTTTCCTGCAGGAACAGCGCCCGGCGAAATCATTTATCCT
>JAUIHU010000729.1 GCA_030432175.1 Verrucomicrobiia bacterium
GAAAATCCTTGTTTCTGCTTCTTAGGGTCTAATGCAATTGGCTTCGCCGCTTCGCCGATATTCCAGGCCGTTAAACGGTCCAGATAATCCAGAAATCCTGGAGACTCTTCATAGTCATCTCCGAACTCTGCAAATCTAATGACCAGGTCACCATTTTCCTGAGGTTCGAAATAAACAGAATGCGCCTGAATTTGCAGCAAGCTGATCCAGAGAGTGGAGGAAATCAATAGATTCTGAAAAAATGTTCTCATGTTATATATTTGTAGTATCTAATCCAGTTTGATTCACAAGTAATAAGCAACCATGTGTAGTTCGTACTAGTCAACTTATGATAATGAGACTTAATCTCAAATTTATAAAATGTCAAATACTTTTATAAAACTTCGTTGGTTTTCGTTTGTTAGCAGCAGTTAGTTAGGTTGGGACCCGAGAAATCGCCTTCAACAACAGAGGAAACAAAGAAGTTTGACACCCAAAGAATCCTTCCAACAGGTTCGACTTGGCGCTCACATCGGCCCGGTGATAAACAGCCGATCTGTGAGAGCAAGATCTACCTACTTAAAATGTCGCCAGTTTTTCAACTTCAGTTGTCAAGGAGTTCTGTGTCATGCCTCCTGAGTTTTGAGGACTGCTTTCATGGCTCTGAACAAAGAGGAGCTGCAGTAGAATTTGAAGACTGTGAAGACGTATCCATGCATGGATTTCAGGTCCTGAATCCCAGGTTCCGTGGATTGGAGGTTAGAAAGTCCCGACGTGTTTCTATCCTGGGATGCTCCTTCCTCAATCGCAAAAAAGACACGCAAACCTTCAAAGAAAGTTTACGTATCGATTCTGATTGTTCAGACGTCAGTGTGAGTCTCAGCATCCTGAATGAAAAATCGATTTCAACTGAGTCAAAGCAAATGCAATTTTTCGAGACAATCAGGAATCCAAAATCTGACTGATGGAAATCCAGGATCGTATTAAACGGTCCTGGTTCGAATCAATCGACCTGAATGACCTGATACATCCTTGCTGTGCTATCAGCTGTGGTATCTACCCACTCAAAAGCGCCTTCAGAAACAATTTGTAATTCCGGAGAATCCTCAGTCGACCAATTGATCAGATCTTCCGTGTAGCGAATTTGAAAGGTTCCAGATGGAGCGCCCGTGAATGAGACTGTCGCTTCACCGTTGTCCCAGAATACGGAAGAGATTTCCGGTTCAATCGTTACAGTTTCAATGCGATAGCTCAAATCCAGTTGTGGGGGAACGCCCAACAGATTATCTGCTGTTTTAAATTCCGGAAAAGTGCGAACTCCTTCCTGAGTTCCAGCAAAATAGCCTGTTACTGTAAAATAGAGGCGACCCAGACTGAGTCCACGTTGGATGTACGCCCGTGTATTTGGGTTGGATAAATCGACAGTAAAGCGCACTTCAGATTCTTCTGGAATCAACGCTCCCGGCTCAACCCCATCCACACTTCCGGTTGCCAGGACTTCCATTGCCTTAGGTTCATTGAAATTGATTCCCAAAGAAGCATCCTCAATTTCACCAGATTCGTTTAATAAGGCAGGATATACATTCCGATCGGCATCTTCCCCAGTCGCATACTCAGCGCCTTCTTCCCAAGTCAGTTCGTCCCATCCATTTCGAAAACCAGCGCCCAACAACTCAATAGGGCGACCTGCGTCAGAATCTTCCTGATATTGCTCGTGATCTTCCGGGAGAAATGAAAATACACTGTCGAGGGTAGGATCATATACAACTTCAAAATTTGTATTTAGAGTGGCTCGAAAATCTACTGACTCCAACTGATAACTCGCAGCTGGATGTCCAGGCTCTACAATCGTATCAGTATCAAAGCCAATAATATAATGCCCATAACGGATTAAACCTTCATCAGCTGTTCCTCCAAAGATTGACGCAGCTGTGCGCCTGCCGGGAGTAATGTTAAATGGATAGCTCCAACGATCCTGACTAGGAGAATCAAACACAGCTTCCAACCATTCCAAATCAGCCTCAGCGGTCAGGATGTCTAACCGCGCTGCCGCAAAGCTGGTATGCGCTCCAGTGGATTCGAAACTGATGGTGTACGATCCAGCTTCGGCATCAAGTTCACTCCAAGCCCAGCTCATGATCACTGTGTCTCCAAAGCCTCCGGCCTCGCGGAAGATTTCCACCGGTTCGGAAGTGTATTCCACACTCTCTCCATCGACATCCAATGTCAGTTTCATGCTGTCGTAGTCCAACTCAGTTCCAATGACCCAGGTTTGGAACTGTATTGTTTCAGCTCCTGATTCCAGTTCACCTGTCACCGTAAATGCCGCGGCGGCGGCTGGATGGTAAATGTTCTGGCTACCAGTCGCGATACCTCCAGGGACCAACTGAGTCAACGTTGC
>JAUIHU010000730.1 GCA_030432175.1 Verrucomicrobiia bacterium
ACGGGACGATGGAATGGCTCTCCGGTTTTCCCGCTATACAGCACTTCCTGGCCCGAGGGATTACGATGACAATCTTTTAGAAAATTTTCAATAGTTTCTGTAGAAGATTCCTCAAAAGCGATGGATTGGTATGAGAAAGCTGTTGATAGGGATCCGCTGGAAAACCCAATGGATTTGCCTGGTTTACCTGTGGTGACGCGCGAAACATCATGGGAAATTCTGCGCCATGCCCAGAAAATTTTAGCTACTAAGTTGTTGAATACAACAGATGCGAGTAGCAGTGGGAATGTGGATCAGGCCAGAAAACTTTTAGAATCGGCTGCTGAAACTAAAGATCCGCAAGCACAATTTCATCTCGGGCTTCTTTATTGTGATGCCCAGATCGCTGACACGGACTATTCACAGGCGCGTAAATGGTTTCAGGAAGCTGCTGCCTCAAATTATCCTCCAGCTTATGTGAACCTTGGTTGGATGTATGAAAATGGATTTGGCGTAGAAAGAAATTATTTGAAGGCAAAAGAAAATTATCTTAAAGCCGTTGATTCTGGTGATCCTCTTGGACAGTATCGTCTAGGATTACTCTATCTTTATGGGGGAGAAGGTGTTCCGAGTGATGAGGTGAAGGCTTATCACTGGATTAAAGCTGCTGCAGATGCCGGCGCTCCTGAAGCTGTGGCGAAGTTAAGCGAGTGGGAAAAGGAAATGAACGACTCGAATTCCGGCCTTTCACCATCAGCAATGCAGGCATGGAGGATTATTGATGGAATGGAAGAAGTGAATGATCCCGGTGATACAGAGAACGAACTGGAAACAGCAAATTCCTCGTCCAACGGATTTTCAATTGTCTCGGTGTTAAAGTATCTTTAGCGCCAGCCAATTAGCCATCTTAAGCTGTTGTTGGAATCAATTGATTATTAATTTCTCACGCTCCTCCCTTGATGGAGGAGTTTTTTCGTATTCTAATTAATCCATGGGCTCCTCTGCTAAAATAAAAGTTATTGAATCAGAACTGTTCTGGATTCCTGTCCGGACTCGAACTCCACTGAAATTTGGAAATGAAGTTCTGACAGAGGTAATGTGCTCTCGCGCCCGAGTACGGGTCGTTAACAGTGAAGGTGAAATGGCTGAAGGCTGGGGAGAAACTCCCTTGAATATCCAATGGATTTGGCCTGGCGCTTTATCTTATGCTGAGAGATTGAGCAAAGTTCAACAATTCAGTATTCAGCTTCGAGATTCATTGCCGAAATGGGAACTGGAACCTGGGCATCCAATTGAGATCGGATACGATATTCAGGAACATTTGCTGCCTCAGTCCTTAAAAGATTTTTCTACTGGTAAATCCGGTTCGAGCGCAGATGCCAAGGTCGAAGAAATTCCGTGGCTGGCGGCCCTGGTTTCGTTTTCTCCGTTCGATATTGCTATTCATGACGCGTATGGAAAGTTGATGAAAACTCCGGTTTACCAAACTTACAATGCGCATTTCATGAACCACGACTTAGCTCGGTTTCTGGAATCTGATGGTCCAACATTCCCCGATTTCACCAATAAATACCCATCAGATTATTTGATTTCTCCGACTCCTCAGCAATTGAGGGTCTGGCATTTGGTAGGCGGATTGGATCCGTTGGAGATTAGCGACCTGAATGGTCAGGAACCGGATGATGGTTACCCGGTCACTCTGCGTGACTGGATTGATACCGATGGTCTCAAAGCTTTGAAGATTAAACTTCGAGGCAATGACTGGGATTGGGATTGGGAACGAATGGTGGCTGTTGGACGAATGGCGATTGAGAAGAATGTGGAATGGTTGAGCGCAGATTTTAACTGCACAGTTCAGGATCCGAACTACGTCAATCACATCCTGGATTGCCTCAGGGATAAACATCCGAGGATTTATGGAATGCTGCTATATGTCGAGCAACCATTTCCATATGATCTGGAGAATCATCAGATCGATGTCTCCAGCGTGTCGGCACGCAAGCCGCTGTTCTTGGATGAAAGTGCCCATGATTGGAGTTTCGTCGCGCTGGGGCGCAGACTCGGTTGGACCGGCGTGGCCCTGAAGACATGTAAGACACAGACCGGCGCACTCCTCAGCCTTTGCTGGGCCAAAGCTCATGGGATGACCCTCATGGTCCAGGACCTCACAAACCCGATGCTGGCTCAGATCCCCCATGTTCAACTTGCGGCCCACGCCGGCACCATCGGTGGGGTCGAAACCAACGCGATGCAGTTTTATCCCGAGGCCTCGAGCGCCGAGGCCAAAATCCACCCAGGTTTGTACCGGAGAAAGGGAGGGAGCGTGGACCTTTCTACCCTCTCGGGTTCGGGATTCGGTTATCGTGTAGAGGAGATAGAGAGGGAACT
>JAUIHU010000045.1 GCA_030432175.1 Verrucomicrobiia bacterium
AGTTAAACCGCGGATCGCGATGACGGTGTCCTCCGGAGAGGAAACGGTCACATCCTGAGTTTCTTTTTTTCCAGACTGTGTCAGGCTTTGAACTGTTTTTTCTTCCGCAATGACGCTCATGATTTCTTAGATTTGCAAAATTAGGATCCGTGGATCAGGCAGTTTCGGGTTCCGGTTGTGCGGAACCATCTTTCTGGTAAGGCTCAAGTTCTTCACCCTGGCGAACCAGGCGAGCGCTGTTAAACACGACGATAAAAGAGCCGACGTTGTGAAGGACAGCTGCAATGATAGGATTTACATATCCGAAGATCGCCAACCCTAAACCACCCAGAATGAAAAAGATACCGGCCAGGAAGTTTTGGTTGATCACCCGACGAGCGCCTCTGGAGAGTTTGACCAGAAACGGTAATCTCCGCAGATCGTTGTTCATCAAAGCAATCGTTGCGCTATGAATAGCAACTTCACTTCCGGCAGCTCCCATGGCGATCCCAATGTCTCCGGAAGCCAAAGCCGGCGCATCATTCACACCATCTCCCACGACTGCAACGCGATAACCTTTGGCTTTGGTTTCAGTCACAAAATCCACTTTAGTTTGGGGCAAGCATTCCGCCAGAACCTCTTCACAACCAATCTGACGGGCCACACGGTCGGCAACCGGTTTGCGATCCCCAGTGACCATGGCCACTCGGCGAACTCCACCATCCATCAGCCCCTGAATCGACTCAGCAGCTTCGGCCCTGGTTTCATCCTGCAAGCCAATCCATCCAGCGTACTTGTCGTCCACGGCAATGTGCAGCAAACTGAAACCTTCAGCTTCTTTCAGGTCCACGGATTTCAGGAAATTTCCTTTGATCCCATTATCCCTCAGCCATTGAGCCCGGCCTATCACCACCTGCTTGCCTTCGACCACTGCTTTGACACCTTTTCCAGCGGCTTCTGAAAAATCATCGGAATCCGATAATTTCACTCCGACTTGTCCGGCTGTTTCGACCAATGCTTTGGCGGTGGGGTGATTACTGTATTGTTCAGCGGAGGCAGCCAGGCGCAGGAAGTTTTCCGGTTTCATTCGTGAAACAGGAGCCAATCGAACCACAGCCAGTTTGCCGTGAGTCAGGGTTCCGGTTTTATCGAAAACAAAAGCGTTGATTCGCGCTGCTAACTCCAGATCTCCGACGTTCTTGATCAACACACCGAGACGAGCTGCAGCAGACAGAGCCGCCACCATCGCGGTTGGGGTAGCCAAAATGAATGCCCCTGGACATGCGACGATCAAAACCGAAATGACTCGATCCATATCTTTGGTAAACGCCCAGACCAACGCGCCAATCGTCAAGACCAGCGGCGTGTAGAATCCCATGTACTGATCAATCAAACGCGTGATCGGCAGTTTGGTCTGCTCAGCGGAAAGAATCAGTTCACGAACTCGTCCGAGTGTGGTGTCCTGTCCAGCGCGAGTGACTTCAATTTCCAACACCCCGGTCAAGTTTTGGGTTCCAGCAAAAACCTCATCTTTGGATTTCTTGTCCACTGGCAACGATTCCCCGGTAATGTTCGCCTGGTTGACAGTACTGGTTCCGCGCTGAATGACCCCGTCCGCCGGGACATTGTCTCCAGGGCGAACTCTGAGGGTGTCGCCAACCTTAACGTATCGAACTTCCACCTCTTCCTCCTCACCGGATTCAGTAACCCGGCGCGCTTTGGTTGGGGTGAGTTGGATCAGGGATTCGATTGATTTTCTGGCTCCATCGGCGGTTCGACTTTCGATGATTTCACCGATCAGCATAAAGAATGCAACGATTCCAGTGGTCTGGTAATCACCGGATGAAAAGGAAGCAAGGATGGCCAAGCTGACCAGTTCATTGATAGTCAGCTTGCCATTTTTCAGATCTTTCAGAGCGGTCCAAAGAATTGGGTAGGACAGAATAATGGCGCCCAGAAGCGCATTAATGACTGAAATGGTCTCACCTTTATCGAAAAACCAGCTTACAAGGAAGGAGTTGATGATAAAAATCACCCCAACCAATGTTTGAGCCAGACGCACTGGAACCCTTTCATGGGATTCTCGATAACTGGCGTTCTTTTCGCGTTCGTACTCAGCCGACTGGGACCAGGATCCGGAATCCTGAGCGCCATCTGCGGGAGAGATTTCGTTTACTGTTGCAGAGGAGGTCGATTGCATATCGTTCCTGTCAAATTCGTTGCTTTGTATTAAAATTAAATGGGATTCCCGTCATTACCAGCCTGGCTTGTGTTCCTCTCATCATAGTGATGGATTGCAAAAGCCAGCAGCTCTCAGAGTCATTCTTATTGTCCCTGTTGCTGTTGTTGCGGGGTTTTAGGAGTTACCGGTTCGCGGTTCAGCAAAACTCTCAACTCGCGTGGTTTGCCATCTTCCCTTTCAGCGATGAAAAATTTGTCCTGAGCATTTGTGAAAATGTTCATCGCTGTCTCCGTGATCAGACGCTTTTTGAATAACTCTGAATCACTTCGGAAAAACGGGAGTTGGTCTTTGAAATACTGAGCGTCAGCAGAAGCTTCAAGTACAGTCTGATTGCTGGCAACCAACCCCGTATTCAGAACTGCCTGGGCTTCCCCTTCTGCACGACGAATAATTTCCTCGCGGTAGGCGTTGGCTTCGTTGATCAGTTTGAAACGTTCCTGTTCCGCTGCAATCACCGCTTCAAATGCCGGACGCACATCAATGGGGATCTTGACTTCAATGTCACTCGGCTCAATGGAAATCCCCAAACCGACATCCCTTGCCTTTTCTTTGATCCTGTTCCGGATGGTTTCTTTAAACGCGGTTGGTTGTCCGTACTTGGCATCGTCAGCTGTAAATCTTGAAGCTGCAAATACCACAGCATTATCAATGATATTCACCAGCGCCCGTTCTGAATTGACGAACCGAAAAGTATTCTCAATCGGATCTTCAATGCGATATTTTATATGGGCTCGGACATGCAGAATGTTTTCATCTGCTGTTAAAGTATAACCATCGACTCCGGGAACCAGAGTATCTCCCAATAACGGCTCTTCGCCCAGGGCTTCTTCTTCCGGGGATGTTCGGTGCCAGCCGACAGAAGAAGTTACGGTTAGTGTCTGCCCGGTTGGGATTCTGACTACCTCATCAATGGGGTATGGGAATGCCCAATGAAATCCAGGCTTTAGAGGTTCGGAGTCCCGGACTTTACCCAAATGGAATACGACAGCGACCTGTTGTGGATCGACGATAAAGAAACCTGAAGCAAAGAATACGGCTAGCAGAGCTACCATTAAAACTTTGACGATCAGAAAAGTGGTCTTCAGCGCTTCCTGTAATGCTACACTACCAGTTTCTTCCTTTGGGGCCAGTTCTTCTTCTTTGGCAGCCTTTTCAATGGAGGCTGCTGCGGCGCCCTCTTTCAGGGCAGTCAGCGCGTCCTGTTGGGTTTCCTGAGCCTGTGTTTCGCCAACATCAGGCTGTGCGCCTTCATGGTTTGTTTTGTTTGGAGAATCGCTCATAAGATGAGGGGGTCGTTATCCAGATTTATGGAATGGGGCCAGCCATCCCGTCTTATTTGGCGTCTCCAGCTTTTTCCTGAGCCTGAAGCATCGGTAAATCCCCAGAGCCACTCATCAAAATGTTGAATGGAGGCGTTTCGGGTCCAATGATGACAGTAGAACGTTCTTTCAGGGATTCTTCCACTGACTTCAATTGTCTCAAGAAAATGGCCAGTTCCGGTTCTTCCTCAAAAACAGCGTAAAATTCAGCAGCTTTAGCGTCACCTTGGCCACGAATCCGTGTCGCTTCCGCTTCTGCGTCGGAAAGGATCCGCTGGCGTTCCGCGTCAGCGTTACTGCGAATCTTCTGAGCTTCGCGTTCACCTTCCCCGGAGAACTGTTTGACCAGCCTCTGGCGTTCCTCTTTCATCCGGTCAAAGACCTTGGTTGTGGTGCTTTCCGGGATTCCAATGGCTTTGATTCCCAGAAGCTCAATCTGAATACCGAATGAATCCTTAGCCTTGGGCTGAATGTCTGAGAGCATTTCATTTTCGATCTCATCAAATTGAAGTTCTTCCGGATTGGTCGAAATCAAATGGCGGAATGGGTGTCTGCCGACAACCGCGTTTTTCGTGTCGCGCACCAGGCTCTCCAATGTTTTTTCTGCTTCTTTGACGTCATTGCTGGCGAAACGTTCCAGGAACGTCCGTGGGTTGTCCACTTTCCAGCCAATGAACACCGTGATCAGAAGATTGCGCCTATCACGAGTGGAAGTTTGTTCAAACACTCGCTCAAAGGTATGGATGCGGTTGTCGAATTTGTGGACCTTCTGAATAGGCAATGGCGCGCGCCAATAGAGACCTGGGTCTTCAATACTCCTTGAGTATTTTCCAAAAGTAGTGACTACGGCAACTTCGGTCTGGCGGACTTGGAACGCGAATAACCGAAACCCGAAAATGATCGCGAGCGCCAATCCGGCAATAATTGTAAGTGAACGTTTTTTCATGGAATGATTGACCTGTCTAAATGTTAAGGTCTGCGGTTCGGATTGTTTTAGGATTCTGTATTTTTGTTAAATTTCTGGTTTTAAATTCTTTGGACCACAATGGCGTCGGATTGAGTTCATCATTCTTCCGGGATCGGAATATCGAGGAGATCAGGGCGCACCTTGTCTTCCAGATTGAATTCAACGATATCTGATGTGTTCTCAGCGGAAATGACGAACTTTCTGGAGTCCTTCATACCATCAGACAAGGTCTCCAGGTATTTTCTCCAGAGGTAAACATTGGGAGAAGCATTGAACGCGATCAGTTGATTTTTAAACTGTTCACCTTCGGCCTTGGCCTGTGCAATGACTCTGGCTTTGTACGCCTCGGCGTCATTCACAATCTTCGCTGCTTCACCATAAGCTTTGGGAACTCTTTCTGCCTCATATCCTTTCGCTTGCAAAATCTTCGCTTCCTTGTCCTGAAACGCTCCAATAACTGCCTCGTAGGCTTCAGCTACTTCGACTGGAGGGTGGACATCCTGTAATCCAACGAAGACCAATTCCACACCCAAACCGATTTCATCCGCCCGTTGTTGGATATTGGTTAACAAGGTGGTAGCCGCTTCCCTTCGTCCTTCCGCCATGACGGAATTCATATCGACATTTACCAGGAAACGGACCACTTCACGTGTGGCGATTTGCTGGAGTAATTGTTCTGGATTGGAATAAGTGTAATACCATTCGTTCAAATCTTTGACGCGATATTGAACGGGGATGCTGGCGGTGAGGAGATTGACTGGAACCGCCTGTTCGCCAGACTCATTGTCCAGCGGTGAACTCCCCTCATCCATCTCGCGGCTGGCAACCATGAAACGTACTTCGTCCTTGTAATGCTTTTTAGTCCAGAGCAACACATTCTGTTGGGCTCCTTCCTCCTCCGGTTCTTCCACATATCCAATATTAAACTGCCTGACTTGATCTGCCGGGGTGCGGTACACCTGATCAATCGGCCAAGGCAATTTGAAATGAAATCCAGATTCCAGAACTTTGACTTCCTTACCGAAACGTTCTAATGAAGCTTGTTCGTGTGGCTCAACGATGATGAAAGCAGTGGAAAGCGCCAACGCTCCCAGTTGAAGCAACAGCAGCCAGGCAAATGCGCGTTCCAGGAAGCGGTAAAACCATGTTTCCGAAACACTGAAACCAAACTGATAGTCCAATGCATGAGCCAGTGTTTTAAAAATGCCCACCGGGTAGCTGAACATTCCGATCAGACGACTTTCGTACAGCCAGTAAACGTCCTGACTGTCACTCTTTTGGTTTTCACGCTCTTTGCGAGGACGATAAATATCCAATATCAGGCTGATCAATGTCTCAGTGGCCAGGATTCCCATCATTATACATAGGACTCTGGCAATAATCAGATCTGCCCCGATGAAACCGATCCATTTGGAAGCTTCGGCAATGGCGATTATCAATGAAAGAAAAGCGCCCAGCATCACATACGAAGCGCTGGGTCTCAGCATGGGTTGATTTTCCAGGCGAGCGACTCCAACGGAGAATTTACCAACCAGGAACATAACCAGCGCAAAGATGCCATAGAACGCCATGGATTCCAGAGATCGGCGGTTCCCTTCTATAGGAAGCTCTGCATTAGCGAAGTGTTTCCAGAAGAAATAAACGACCGAGATCTGTAGCAGCAGGATGCCGATGGTGAATGTTGGTATGACAAACCGCTGAAACTGAGCCAGAGCATGTCTGGCTGGGAAGTTTTCCAGCTCGGAACTGAACAGCGCCGATTCTTTTCGGTTGCGCACCAGTTCGTCAAACTCCATTCGTTCCCAGTATTCTCTGGCGACCAGTCGGATGTGGAAGTAGTTAATGGCAGCCACCAGGACGCCAATGCCCAGGACAGCGCTTCCGATCAAGCCGGATTGCGCTCCCGCGTACTGAGCTACCACCAGCCCTAAAGCTGCCGGTAGTAGTAGAATGATAAGATTCAGCAGGCTGTTTTTCTGCAGATTTCGATCCATAACAGTTGATTAGTTCAATTCCCTGTTCTCAAACACAATTAAAGCTAAAGATAAAGTAGCTCCCAGGTAACCGACGACATAGATTAATGACGTTGCGACGTACTTCCATGGAATGGTTTTTTCACCTTCCATGGCGTCGGCCATCCAGAAAAGCTGCCAGTTGGGTAAAACCCCATAACAAAATGCGCCGATCCAACTTCCGCTCTCAGCCATTTGCCCAAACAAGTAGTCCGACATCAGTCCAAGCATGAAAATTCCCGAGCAAATCGCCAATGTCGGGATGGTTTCAAATCTTGAGGAACAAATAGTTGCAATGCCGGCCAGGAGCCAGACCGCAAAAAGAATCAGCAAACTTGCTGGAATCATCCGCAAGTCCATGCCTTCCCCAAATGGAACCACATTCACCACATGATTGAGATCGTCGTATTTCAGGAAACCGATGATCACCGTGGCGATGGTCAAGGCACACTGATAAAGGACGGATGTATCAAACACAAAGGAGCGGTTGAGGAAGTAGTTACTGATTCCACCTAAAAAGAAAGCAAGAACGACCAGTCCGAAAATGATTTTCAGAGAAAAAATATCGGTGTCGCCATAAGCGTCGTAGGCCATTCGACTGGCCATCAATCCTGCCAGGAGATTGGAGTAAGCCAGCAGGGTCAAGGCCATAGCGACCCCGGTGAATTTGGCCATTAAAAACTTGGCTTTTCCAATGGGTTTGGACAATACCGCCAGCGCAGTTCCGGAGCGAATCTCACGATCCAGTGATGAAGAAGCGCTCAACGCGGCGCAAAATAAACCCACCAGAAACATCACAGCCAGGGCGCTGTCCTTGACCAGTTTCGGATCTTCCCCGAAACCAAAGTAAGGGGCTGCGGACAGGAACACCTCAAACAATGACGAACTGACCATCAGCAGCAGGAAGATCGGCTGCCGTGCCAGTTCGATGAATGCGTTTCCAGCGATTTTTCTAAATTGCAGCATAATGTTTGAACGTCGTTATCGGAGCTGATCTTAGACGTTTGTATTGACTGAAAGTGAAAACATTTACTTTCAGTCAAATCAGACCGCGACAATGTTCAAATGTCTCGTAAAGGAAATGAAAATAGACATCTCACTTTCATGATGCAAGGGATGTCTTTCTTCAGGCTCCTGAATGAGAGCAGATAAATCGGATGCAGCGGAGTATGCCACGAAAAATTTGTGAGTGAAGTGTGCGTTTTGTGGCACAGTGGTTTGAAGCTTTTTTGGGGCAGACAGAATGATCTTTTTGCATCAGAATCTTGCATATAAAGCGGCTGTGTGAGAATAAAAAAGACGTGACTTGTCATCGCGAAATAACCCAACAACCAGTCTTAGTACGGCAAAGCGCTTGCCAATGGACTGGTGCATTTGCTGTCCGAATTTTTTACATTGGCATCTGTCTTCTTATCCTGATTTCCCAGCATTTTACGCTGAACGCTCAACTATTAGCTTCTTACCCGAATGGCATTGCTGCCGTGGTTCAGCAGTACGTTATTACTTATGATGATTTACGGCAGGAGTTAGGCAGGATACGAAATGAAGATGAAAAAGGCAGTATCAAGGGAATCCTCCTGGCTCAGTATGGCAGAAATCGCACGCTTTATGTTCAGAAAATGCAGGAGGCAACTCTGGAAGCGTTAGAGCGATTGATAGAAAACAAACTCATCCTCCTGGATTTCGAGGAAGAAGGCTACAATCTGCCAGAATCCATTATCGAAGAACGAATTGAGGAGCGTATTGCGCGGGAGTATGACAACCGGCGGGATAGTTGGATTCGCACGCTGATGGAGCGTGGGGAAACTATCGAGATGGAAAAGCAACGAATTCGGGAGCAGATTATTGTGGATTGGATGCGCTACAGCAAGACCTCTGAGATACAGATCGTTGTCTCTCCTGTTGTGGTAAATGCTTATTATGATGCGAATCTGGAAGAATTTTACCAAGTTGAGCAACTGAGATACCGGACTATCACCATTCGTAAACCCAAGGATCCAAAGCAGGAAGCGGCGAAGAAGGCTTTGATCATGGACATTGAGGATAATCTCAAGAGTGGCTCTCATTTTCCCGAGATGGCGGCAATATATTCTGAGGATGAATACAAGGACGTTGGAGGTGAGCATCCGGGTTGGGCAAATCGCAAAGAGACTCTGAGGGAGGATTTGGCTGAAATTGTTTTCGCTCTGGATGTTGGCGAGGTTAGTGAGATTGTTGAAAACTCTGATTCCTGGCAGTTATTCCAGGTTTTTGAGCGAAAACCTGAAGGATACAGACCCCTGCAAGAAGTGCGCCCGGAAATTGAAAACCAGTTGGAAACCAAAGAAAGGCGACGGCTGGAACAACAATGGATCAATCGACTGAAGCGGAAATATCATGTGATGACTCAAGACTCCAGCTCCGGGGCCAATCAGGGAGGAGGCGTTTCTCTTCTGCCATTCGGGCTCAGTGAGTTGTTTCCAGCAGAGTTTCGATAAAGGAGCCGTTTGGTATTAAATTTGGTTTTCGGAGACGCCGATTTCTTGCTTTTGAGTTTTCAATCGATACGATGAAATCACTCCGGCGATCAACGCCTCAAGTTTCAGCAAAGGTCTCATGAGATTATTCAGATTGATTAATTTACCTGCTCAACCTGCAATTGTGAACGGCGCACTGGCATTGGCGTTGTGTTGTGTCAGTGGTTTGTCGCTCGTGGAAGCAGATCCGAACGAGCCGACTGCCCTGCCGGATCCATTGATAGTCAAGAATCTGTCGGATGCCTCAGTTTCACTTGGAGGTAATTTCCGTTTTCAAGTTGAAGCGACTGGAACAGAGCCGCTGAGTTATCAATGGAAGTTTAATGGCAATCCCATCTCCGGGGCGACCAACAATCAGCTGACCCTGACGAACATCGCCAGCAACGATCGCGGATTGTATGAGGTTCAGGTTGAGAATGAGATTTCCAGTACCAATAGTATTGCAGCATTGCTTTCAGTTGTTGATTTTCCACCTCGAACCATCTATTTGGATGGATTTCAGCGTTTGGGATCCAATCAATCCAGGGCTCAGGTGAGTCTGACCTCGAACGGGCAGGAAGTGAGTGTTTCGTTTTCGCTAAGTTTTCGCACAGATCGGTTCAATTTTCCTCAGCTTCTCCCTGCACAAAATGAATTTTCTGTGAGTTCAGATTTGAGTCGGGTGAATGAAGGTTTGGTTGGATTTACTGTTTCCAATGCTTCGGGTGAGGCATTTCCACAAGGCTCGGTGGTATTGGGAGATTTGATTTTTTCTTTTGCTGGAGCGAATAATCCGTATGAAGGAGCTGTCAACTTTACCAATACTCCGGTTGATCTGGGTGGGAACGATTTTCTGAATCAATCCATACAGGCTTCGGCAATGGTTCGTCCTCATTTGGTGAATTCCAATTCACCGTTGGTTTTGAATCCTCAATCTGGATTGTTTGAACAACAGATCACTTTGGTGAATCCCTCAGGCTCTCAGTTCGACAATGTTAATGCGCTTATTTACTGGCCGACAGATACACTTCCAACCAATACGGTTGTCAGACTTCAAAACAGTCACCGAAATGTTTTGAGCGATGTGACTGGTGATGGTTTACGGGAATCAGTTTCGCTGGTACAGAGCGCCGAGCTTGCTCCTGGTGCACAGAAGCTCTTAACTCTGGAATACTATATCTCGGATCGTGTAACCCAGATTCAGCCTTCATTCGAACTGGAGATTCAGCCAAAGCTGGCAAATAGTGTGCATCCTGCGGCTGCACTGGTTCCGGTTTTGACAAATCGTTACTTTAATGGAGCGTTCCACGTTGAGTTTCCCACCCAAAAGGGCTGGGAATACTTCATTGAGTATGCTGATACCATGGAAGACATGAATTCTGGAGATGTGAAGGTCGCCATTCCATCCATTACTGGCAGTGGGTTCAGAATGCAGTGGATTGATAATGGTCCGCCTAAAACAGAGACACCCGCCACGCCGGGCAGCCGTTTTTATCGGATCAAGGAGTTGCGATAGACCCTGGAGTTTTTGGTCGTAGCCTGCTTGAGGGTTTTGAACTCAAAGTTGTACAATCCGATACATTTTTAATTATTGATTCATTTATTGTTCTCTGGACCTATTATGGACACAGCTATCAGAAGCATCCCGGACTTCTCAAATAACACTCGTCAGCGATTCAAGGTAATGAAGTTTGCCAGGTGTCTTGGAGCGTTTATTTTATTGCTATCAGGTATTTTTGCCATGGGGCAATACGATGATTGGGAAGAAGAGCCGGAAAGTGATTGGGGTTTTCGTTTCAGTGGACGCGCAATGTTTAATCTGGAACTGAGTGTGACGGAGTCCAGTTTGCCGACAGCGGCCGGGTATTATGATGATGGGTTTGCATTGCCGGATGTCAGTGGTTCTTCCACCACCTGGAACTGGGGTTATGACAGCGCCAGTCAGGGAAATGTTGCAGCCAACGAGGTCCAGTTTACCCGGTTAAATAATCTGCCAGCCCTGGGTTCTTATTCAGAGAGTCAGGGTGTTTCATTTGGTGGAGAGTTGATCGGGACTTATGAATTATTTGAAACTCTGTTGAAAGACAAAGTGATTGTTGGCGGAATTGAACTGGGATATGGCTACCAGCCGGTATCTATTGATTACAGCTCCAATGCGACTACTTCAGCGACATACGTACAAAGCTTTCACTCTTTGGGGAATGTTGTCCCCCCGGCAGGTCCGTATGCGGGAACATTTGATGGACCTGGCCCGCTCATCAGTCTGAGCCCGGTGCGAACCATCAGCACAACAGCCAATGCAACCTCCAGTTACTCCGGGGAATTATCCGGGGATTTCCATATAGTGAAGGTTGGTTTGTGGGGGGAGATGGATTTAGCTGAGCGTTGGACACTGGGACTCAGCGGCGGATTGTCTTCAGTTTACGCAGATACAGTCTATTCGTTTCGGAACAACACCACATTCGACAATCCGAATGTTCCAGCTCAATCTGAGTCCGGGAATATTGGAGGTCGGGAATGGATGGCGGGAATTTACACCCAGGTGCGGATTCAATATAATATCACAGAAAACTTTGGAGCCTTTGTTGGAGGCGAGGTGGAACTGCACAGTGATTTTGATTTTCAAGGCGGTGGCAAACAATTCGTGATGGAGATGGCGCCGCTATATGGTGGCATTCTTGGAATCAACTGGCAGTTCTAATCGTTCAGCAATCTCGGGCGGCCTTTGGGATATTAGGTCAATCACTGCCGCTAATGGGCGGTCTGTTGATACAAGTGTAAATCGTTGATCACTTCGATGACTCTGGCTGGAGTGAGGAAATCAACAGGCTTTCCTGAGTGGACGCGATTTCGGATTTGTGAGGCTGAGATATCCAGATGAAACCCGTCCAGCCAGCGTCCCTGAAATGGAGCTGGCATTGGAGTATGCGCCTGGCCTGGGCGTGGAGCAGCTATGAATTCAGCCAGTTGAGCCAGATGCTCTGCTGATTTCCATTTCGGCAGTGTCCGGACATGATCTCCGCCGATTAAATAAAACAGTTGGGCATTTGGAAATCTGCCGCTGTATTCCTGAAGGGTATGGATACTGTAGGAAACTCCGCCCTGGTTCAATTCCCAGTCATCAACGGAAAAATGAGATCTACCCTGCAGAGCTGCCCGGAGCATGCGGAGGCGGGCTTGATCAGAAGCCAGTTCCTGATCGGGTTTGAAAGGAGAACGCGCCGCCGGAATGAAAACAAGGTGATCTAACTTCAGTTCCTCATACGCGGCTTCAGCTATTGCCAGGTGTCCCCAGTGGAATGGATTGAAAGATCCACCATAAAGAGCCAGTCGAATGGATTCTTTACTGGGGAAGATTGGCATACAGTAAGATTCTAAATTTTAAATAGATATTCCAGCGAAGAACCCAGTTGGTCAGCGTTTCATTTCAGCCAACACCATTCGGCCCGTTTTTTCGATAGCTCCCAGATTGGAGCTGACAACTTTTCTGGCTCTTTTCCCCATAGCTTCGCATTCTTTGGGATTCATTAATAAATTTCTTAAAGCCTCCACCAGTTCATCTTCATTCTGAACTTGTCGAGCTGCGTTGGCTTCAACGAACTGGGGAGCGATTTTGGGGAAGTTCTGCATATTGGGTCCAAACAAAATAGGTTTACCCAGCGCGCCAGGTTCGATCGGGGCGCGCCGCCGTCGGCGACGCCGGCGCTCCTGAAGGGACTCGACCGGTTCGGTTGGC
>JAUIHU010000731.1 GCA_030432175.1 Verrucomicrobiia bacterium
GTCCGCTGTGCAGGTCGAAATCGAACCGGATATTGTTTACGGACACAAAGACGGGCTGGCGTTGACGTTGGACTGGTTTCATCCAATGGAGAAATCCAATGGCGGCGCGGTGGTCTTTATCGTCAGTGGAGGATGGTATTCGCGCTGGGCGCCACCGGAGCAGACTCAGGGTTGGGTGCAGCCTTATCTGGAAAGTGGATTTGAATGCTTTGCCGTGCGGCATGGGAGTAGTCCGCGGTATGGGATCCCGGACGCATTTTCCGACGTGCGTCGATCAATTCGCTTTATTCGCAGCGAGGCGGAGCGGTTTGGAATTGACGCTGATCGGATCGGGACATTGGGGATGAGCGCCGGCGGCCATTTGTCATTGATGCTGGGAACAACGGGAGATGATGGAGATCCGGAAGCGAGTGATCCGCTGGAAAGAGTTTCCAGCCGAATCAAGACGTGTGTAGCGTTGGTTCCACCGACCGATCTCACCGTTGCAGTCTGGGAAGCTCCGGAATCACTTCCGGCTTACAAAAATTTTCCAGCTCTGGAACTGGATCTGGAAAGCGCTGCGGTTCACTCCCCTTTAAAGAATGTATCCTGCGATGACGCTTCGGCATTGGTAGTCATGGGTGGCAGGGATGAGCTGGTTCCACAACGGCATGGGGAATGGATCGCCGCAGAGTTCGAAAAAATCGGAGTGCGTCACCGGTTGATCATCGAACCGGAATCAGGACACGATCTGGGCCCGAACTCGACTCGAAACCGCGTATTAGGCGAGGTGAAGGAATGGTTTGAAGAAGAATTAAGAATTAAGAATTAAGAATTTGGATCAAAACAACCTGGGAAACCTGACCTAGGCTCGGTTAGAGGAGAATGATTTTCAACTCAAGACTTCCCAGACAACTCTCCCATGCACATCCGTCAGACGGAAGTCGCGTCCGGCGTGCCGGTAGGTCAGGCGTTCATGATCCAGTCCCAACGCCGCCAGCAGTGTTGCATGCAGGTCGTGGATGTGCACTTTTTCTGATTGAGTGTAATAGCCGTAATCGTCGTTGACGCCATAACTCATTCCTGGGCGCGCTCCGCCTCCGGCCATCCACATTGTGAAGGCGTGCGGGTTGTGGTCCCGCCCATTGTCACCCTGTGCGGTGGGTGTTCTTCCAAATTCTCCACCCCACAAGACAAGTGTATCTTCTAACAGACCTCTGGATTTGAGATCCCTCAACAGGCCTGCGATGGGGCGGTCGACTTCGTTGGCATTTTGCGCATGCTTTTCCTTGAGTTCACCGTGCTGGTCCCATTTGTAACTGTGCGATACCTGCACAAACCGCACACCGCGTTCCGCAAATCGTCGCGCCAACAGACATTGGCGTCCGAAGTTTTCGGTGGTCTTTTGGTCCAGTCCGTAAAGTTTTTTCGTCGCTTCAGTTTCACTCGACAAATCCATCGCCTCCGGCGCTTCCATCTGCATCCGGAAGGCGAGTTCAAAGGACTGGATCCGCGCTTCAAGCTGGTTGTCGAGTTCTCTTTGTCCGTTGGACTGGTGATTGCGGTTGAGTTCCTTGAGGAAATCGAGTTGCCGCCTTTGATCGCTTTTAGAGAGATTGGGATTCTTGATGTAGTCGACTTCAACCTTGGAAGCGGGAATACCGGAATGACCGAGAGCTGTCCCTTGATGCTCGGCGGGCAGGAAGGCAGATGCATAGTTACCGACGCCGCCGTGTCCGAGTGTCGGACAGATGGTTATGAAGGAAGGCAGGTTGCGGTTTTCGGTTCCGAGTCCGTAGCTGATCCAGGATCCCATACTCGGCCGGATAAAGTTGTCGCTGCCGGTGTGGAGTTTCAGCAATGCGCCACCGTGTGCGGCGTTGGATCCGTGAATGGCTTTCAGAAAACAGAGTTCATCGACCATTTTTGCCACTTCGGGAAACAACTCACTGACCCAGGCCCCGGAGTCTCCGTGTTGTTGGAATGCCCAGGGAGATTTTAGCAGGTTACCGGTTTGCGCAAATTGAACGCGCGGCTTTTCGAATGGCAATGGTTTACCGTGATCGCGTTCGAGTAACGGTTTGTAATCAAAGGTGTCAATGTGCGACGGACCTCCATGCATGAACAGGAAAATCACCCGCTTGGCTCGCGGGGCGAAGTGGGCGATGGGATCGTGGGCTATGTCAGCTGGTGCGCGGTGGGTAATCAGATCATTCAATGCTAACGCGCCGAAACCGAGAGCGGTTTTCCGAAGCGCATCTCGTCGGGAAACGGGACGGGATCCGGCATTCCAGTGTGAAGCTGAAGGCCCTGGGTTTGATTGTTTGCGACTCATGTGAAATAAAATTCCTGTCGGGATCTCAGTAGGTGTAGA
>JAUIHU010000046.1 GCA_030432175.1 Verrucomicrobiia bacterium
GTCAGATGCAAGGGGGAGAAACCCAGGGCGAAATCAATCCGGACCTGTTGACGACGGACGATCAATGGATCCTGATGAAACTGGACCAGGCCATTCAGGAAATCCAGGAAGCCTTTGACCAATATAAATTCAACGACGTCACATCAGCTTTGTATCGATTGTTCTGGAATGAATACTGTGACTGGTATGTAGAAAGCAGCAAATCAGCCTTCACCGGTGACAATCCCGCGCTGAAAGCCAATAAACTGGCGGTTATTGACTTTGTACTGTCCCACATGCTGCGCCTGTTTCATCCGTTCATTCCATTCATCACCGAGGAACTCTGGGACGGATTGGGCTACAAACAAGACATGCCGGCTGGACAGGGTGGAGACACCATTTCCTTTGCTCCATGGCCTAAAGCATTTGACGACGCCACACAGAATTACTTTGGGCTGAGCAAGGAAATCGCCGATCGCACCGATGCTGTGCATGATTTAGTGACACAAATCCGCAACCTGCGCCGTGAATACAACATCGCCAACAGCAAACCGGTCCGCCTGATTCTTAAACCTACAGCGGAAGGCTACCTGACAGCCGAGGATGTGCAGTCCATGGCAAAACTGATGGTTGCCGATCCTTTGGAACAGGACATCAATTATCAACCTGACAAGGGAACCCCCAGCGCCAGATCGTCCATTGGCGAAGTTTACATGCCACTGGAAGGCTTGATTGATCTGGAGGCGGAGAAGCAACGACTGGAAAAAGAAAAAGAAAAGATCGAGAAAGAAATCGCCAAAGCCGAACAGCGTCTGAACAATCCAAAGTTCGCAGAAAAAGCTCCGAAAGAAGTGCTGGAAGAGCATCGTGGCCGTTTAGACAACTGGAAAGTCAAACTGGCTCAGACAGTTGAAGCGCTGGAACGGATGCAGTAGCGCCATCAAATGGACTTTTTCTTGTCCGTAAACGCTTAATTTGCAATAAAAATAATGTTGGAACTACCGGTTCTGATCCTGACAGATTTAAAGGTACGCTGAGTTTGAGTTTGAGTTGTGTTTCCTTTACGGCGGTAAGGATTTTTAACGCTGATGATGTCAGTTCTGCCGGTAGTTTCCAGCATTTCGATTTATTGCTTCCTTTTAACACCAGAACCGGTCCAGCGCTCTCCAAGTCAGGCAGTCAATAGTTCCAGAGTGTGATTAAAGTTGGGTGGTGTCCTGGGAACGCTGAGCCCCAGCTCGGCGAGTTGAGCTAGCATTTGAATGAGGTTGGATTGCAAACAGCCCCCTCTTTGAATCGCACCCTATTTCAGAGTGAATCACATTTTTATTGAATAAACCCGTGAAGAAATACGTCGCGGTAAATCAGATTAACGAGTCGTAACCACCCCTGATGAACTCACGTCTTTTACTGACGACGGTTAAATTTGGTACGTATACTTACTAAACAGAAATGTGGATGCAACGCCCAAGCAGTAAACAAAATCCATCCAACAGATGGTTCGCTCATCTTTTTTATATTCCCTTGGCCATTTGCCTTGGGATCATCTTTCCAGGATGTTCTGCGAAGTGGCATAAAGAATCGGCCGATAAGGAGGCCGCCAAATTGATCGATGAAAAGACAGACATGGTGCCAAACATGCCGCAGGACTTCACCATTGATCGGCAAAAAGAAATCGATCTTTCCAAGTACCCACTTCAGGAGGAATCCGCAGAGTTCTTTGGAGATGAAGCTGATTTTGAAGTTGGAGCACGTCTGTTAAACCTGATGGACGTTTTGGAATTGGCGGTCAAACACAATCGGACCTACCAGAATCAGCGAGAATCTCTTTATCTTGAAGCCCTCAGTCTGAGTCTTTCCCGCTGGCAGTACACACCGATTTTCGGCGCAGGAGGCACTGCTACCTACACTGAAAGAGCTGCAGAAGTACGCAATGACATGAACCAGGTGATTCGGAATCATGAAAGCTCCGTAAGCATGCGCTCCGACACCGGCGCACAAATGCTGTTGCGGTCAGGAGGAAGAATCGCAGCAAGTGTGTCCACTGATTTCTTCCGTTTCGTCAGTGGTGACGATAAATGGGCCCGCTCCTCAGCTGTGAGCGCAACTCTCACCCAGCCGTTATGGCGCGGCGCTGGTTACCGCGCCGCCATTGAAAACCTGACTCAAGCTGAACGGAATCTTCTCTATGCTCTTAGGAATTTTACAAGATTCCGACGAGAGTTTTCTGTTGATATCGCTTCTCAATACTACAGCGTGCTTCAGAGCCGCGACCGGGTCCGCAACGAATATATTGGTTATCAGAACGCCATAGCCAACGCCGAAGAGGAACGAGCGAAGCTCGAGGAAGGTCAAACCACCCTGACATCATTGGGTCTTTTCGAACAATCTCTGCTGAGCAGCGAAACCCGATGGATCAATGAAATCAGGAACTATAAGCAAAATCTCGATCAGTTCAAAATCCTGCTCGGACTCCCCACCAACGAACGCATCGTCCTGGATTATAGTGAACTCAGCAAACTGTCCATTGATCATCCGGCGCTGGATATTGATGAAGTCACCGAAGTAGCGCTGGTCAACCGCCTGGATCTATACAATCAGCGGGATCAGGTAGTTGACGCAGAACGGAAAATTTACGTGGCTTCCAACAATCTGAAGCCAGATGTCAACCTGGTTTTGTCGGGTGGATTAGGAAGCGATCCAAATTCCGGCGCGGCAGTGCCTCTACCAGAACTGGATAACTACAACTATTCCGCCGGGCTCGATGTTGATCTTCCATTGGGCATTAAAGATCGCAGGAACAACTACCGGGCTACGATCATAAATCTGGATCGGGCGCAACGTCAGCTGGAGCTTGCGGAAGATCAAATCAAACTCGCTATCAACAACGATTGGCGAGCATTGGATCAGGCAAAACGAAATTTTGAAATCAGTGAAATCGGTGTCAAGCTCAGCGAAAGCCGCGTTGATGAACAGCAGATTCTTAAAGAATTGGGACAAGGAACCTCTCGTGACCTTGTTCAAGCACAGGAAGATTTGGTTTCCTCAAGAAATCAACGCACCAACGCTTTGGTTCAACACACTATCAGTCGATTGAATCTATGGAGAGATATGGGTATTTTGTATATTCAGGATGCTGGAAAATGGGAAGAAAAAGAAGTCAGCTCAGTGTCTCCTGAAGTTTTAGAAGCAGACTTGTCCGATGAAGATTCCTCTGAGGAAAGCTGAATCCCTGCGGATGAAATGATTACCTTTTAAACTGGAATTTAATTATGAGTGAAAAAACAAATAGCCAACCTGAAAAAAAAGCCGGTAGCGGATCCTACAGGAAATGGATTGTCGGCGGAGCTGTAGCCGCTGCTGCTATCTGGTTTTTAATGCCAGGATCAGACTCAAATTCTGAAAAAGTGGCCACATTCGTCGCGAAAAAAGGTCCGTTAACTATAAACGTTCTGGAAGGAGGTTCGATTGAAGCATTAAGAGCCCAGAAAATTCAGAGCGAGATTCGTGGGTATGATGTAAAAATCATCAGTCTGGTGGACGAGGGTTACCAGGTAACACCTGAAGATGTAGAGAATGGTAAAATATTGGTGGAATTGGATTCCTCAAGTATTGAAGAAAAAATTGTCACGCAGGAAATCACTTTCGAGTCCACACAAGCCTCTCTGACTGAAGCCATCAACGCTCGCGAAATCCAGATCAGTGAGAATGAAAGTTCCATCAAACAAGCGGCTCAAACGGTCAGGTTTGCTAAGATGGATTTTGAGAAATATATGGGATCCTCAGCAGCCCAGGAGATATTTGGAAATCTGAATCTGGAAGAGAAAATCCTCGGCAAAAGCGCCAATTGGCAAGCGATTCGGTCGCTGTTGGAATCTGCCGCAGATGGAGCGGTTTCAGAAGAAATCTGGGCTGTCCCTTCCACACCTGAAGTCGATCAGGAAATGACAGCCACTCCGGAAATGGGAGGCAGACGCATCCCCGGAGCCGGTCGTCAGCAAAATCGAAATGGAAACAGAGGTCCGGGCAACGGTCGGCCTGGCAATTTAGCTGTAGCTCCAAGCTCACTACCCAAGAACGGCTCAGGGCCTTCAGGAAATCCTGGAAATAACCGACCTGAGGCGCCATCCAAGGCCAATCAAATGTC
The DNA here is from genome assembly GCA_030432175.1 of Verrucomicrobiia bacterium. GTDB lineage: Bacteria > Verrucomicrobiota > Verrucomicrobiia > Limisphaerales > JAUIHU01 > JAUIHU01. The sequence goes on from JAUIHU010000046.1 coordinate 4,127, forward strand.
AGAGCCAACCGCGCCTGTTGCAAATAATGCTGCGTCACCAAAAGATTCAAAAACAGATTCCGAGGTAGCTTCTGAGCCCAAAGAAAGCATTATTTCGAATTCACTGATAGACTTCAGTCAATATGCCAATCCGGATAAGGAAGACATGCTTGGAGATGGTGAAGCGCGTCAGACTTTGCGTGAATTGCAGGATCAAAAACTAATCGCGGAAGAGGAACTGGCGGTTGCTGAGGAGGAATTGGCCGGAACCAAACGTCTGGAGGCTAAAGGTTATGTCACTCGGAATGCTTTGGACAAGAAAGAGATTTCTGTAAAACAAAGCCGCCTCAAAGTGCAATCCGCTGCGACGAAATTGAATCTTTTTATCAAATACGAACTTCCCAAAGCAGCTGAAGAAGCGCTGTCCGCTTACGAGGAAGGACTGCAGGAGCTCAGTCGGACTGTCAGTATGTCCATCGCCCGCATGGCGCAGGCGGAAGCGAAAGTCAATTCCGCTCGAAACAGATACAATCTGGAATCGAAAGAGCTAAAAGAACTTTATCAGCAACTGGATAACTGTTTGATCAAGGCCGATACTGCTGGTTTGGTGGTTTATGCTCAGGGCGACCGCTGGAGAGACGATGAGCAAATCAGAGTTGGAACGACGGTCCGTCAGCGGCAGGAAATTCTTTCGATCCCGGATATGACTCAAATGTCGGTCCAAATTAAAATTCCGGAGTCTTACGTCAAAATGGTCGATAAAGGTCAGGCTGCTAAAATCCGACTGGAAGCAGAACCAGGACGTGTACTTGACGGGCAGGTAACCAAGGTTTCCGTTTTACCTGACTCAGGAGATCGTTGGAGAAGTCCGGACCGGAAAGTTTATACTACGGAGGTAACCATTGACGGAGCCCACTCCTGGCTCAAACCCGGCATGACAGCTGAGGTAGAAATCATTGTAGACCAGTTGGAAGATGTGATTTACGTGCCATTCCAATCAGTCAATACAGTGGATGAGTATCATATCGTCTTTGCTGATGATGGTTCTGGTGATGTAACGTTAAGGGAAGTCACGATCGGTCAATTTAATGATGAGTTTATCGAGATTAAAAAAGGTGTTGATGAGGGAACCATTGTTCATACAAAACCTCCAAAAGATGGACCTCAACAAATCAAAGACTTCCTGAAAATGAAATCTTTGCAAGTGGATGACTCGGAAGCTACGACTTCGGTGGAAACCAAAGGGGGCAAAACCAAAGCTTGAAGAATAGTCTATCAAAAGTCGCTTCCTCCAGGAGTGAATGCTTAATTCACCCGAGAGTACATAGTTCATCATCTGCCACCTTGCTGAAGGTGTGATATAACTTGCGCCTTCAGCCATATTTTCAATTCATGCCACAGGAAACCGGCCAAAGAATACCCATTCTGGAACTGAAAGAAGTTCGAAAGGTTTATCAAATGGGGTCAATCTCCGTCGAAGCTTTGCGCGGAATCACCTTTACGGTGAAACAGGGGGAGTATGTCAGCATAATGGGACCTTCCGGTTGTGGAAAATCCACATTACTGAATCTCCTGGGATGTCTGGACCGACCCACAACTGGAATATACAAACTGGGCGGCCAAGATATTGCCAAATTAAATGATGATGAACTTTCAGCGATCCGTGGTGAACGCATCGGATTCATTTTTCAAAGCTACCAGTTAATTCAGCAGCTGACAGTTGTCGAGAACATTGAATTACCTCTCTTTTACCAGGGATGGCCGGAAGAAAAAAGTCGTGAGGTCTCGGTTCGTTTAGCCGAGCGTGTTGGTTTGTCACATCGATTGGATCACAAACCGCAGGAACTTTCGGGAGGTCAACAACAGCGTGTCGCCATTGCCAGAGCATTGGCGAATGATCCGATTGTCATCTTTGCTGACGAGGCTACCGGGAACCTGGACTCCTCATCTGGCTCTGAAGTTCTTGAGATTTTTGATGATTTGCACCGTCAGGGAAAAACGCTGGTGTCGATCACTCACGATTCAGGCGTGGCTCAGCGTGCAGAACGCATCGTGCGATTGAAGGACGGAGAAGTTGAATCGGATAAGAAAGTAGATAAGTCCATGGTCGAAGCCTGAGTTATTTTAGAATGCTGACCCATCCTGGCCTGGCATTCAGCCATTCAGCCGAAATGTTAATTGAATTAGATTAGAGTTTAAATTTCACATGCCTGCCGCTCCAATATCATTTTCAAACATCAAACGACTTTTTCGTCTGGGAGTGAAGAGTCTCTGGTTGCACAAACTTCGATCACTCCTGACAGCGCTGGGGATGGTGTTTGGGGTTTCTTCTGTGATCGCAATGTTGGCGATTGGGGAAGGCGCCAGTTACGAGGCTCAGGAAGAAATTAAAAAGATGGGTCGTGAGAATATTCTGATCTATAGCCAAAAGCCGACTCAGGATGAACAACAGACCCAGGGACGTAGCAGCTTTGTTTTGGAGTACGGATTGACTTTCAAAGATGTCAGTCGCATTCACTCCACCATCAACGGGATCCGTGTGGTAGCTCCGGCTCGTGAAATTCAGGAATATGTCCATTTTCAAGGCAATCGGGTAGATACACAAATTCTGGCTACGGTTCCCTGGTACGCTGAAATGCGAAATCGGGATGTGATCAAAGGCAGGTTTTTCAATCAGATTGAAATGGATAATAAATGGAACGTTTGCGCATTGGATGAAAGTGTAGCCAAGGATTTATTTCCATTGACCGATCCCATCAGCAAAACGGTCCGAGTTGGTGAGAATTACTATCGAGTCGTGGGTGTGCTGGCTGACTATTCCAGCTCGGAGGATGAAGAGGAGGATTCAGAATCTCAGGTTTCAGGCGCTACCAACATTGGGCGTATGTATATTCCAATTGCTACTGCGCAGGCTCAATTCGGAGAGACCTTAGTGAAACGACGCTCAGGAAGTATCGAAGCAGAAAAAGTTGAGTTGCACGAAGTCACAGTCAAAGTAGCTGACATGGATATGGCCGTTGGCACAGCCATGGCAATCCGGACACTGCTGGAAAAAACTCACAACAAAGAAGATTTCAAAATCGTGGTGCCAGTGGAGCTACTGGAAACTGCAAAAAGAACGCAAAGGATTTTCAGCATCGTTCTGGGTTCGATTGCAGCTATTTCACTGATCGTCGGCGGGATCGGAATCATGAACATCATGTTGGCGACAGTGACGGAAAGAACTCGGGAAATAGGTGTCCGCCGCGCTCTCGGGGCTCGCCAAAATGACATCGTACTTCAATTCCTGATTGAGACCGTCATTCTGGCTGGTGTTGGAGGTTTGATCGGTGTGGGACTAGGTATCACTATCCCATTCGCGGTGACATTTTTTGCCAACATGAAAACGGTCATTACACCGCTAACACCAATCATCGCATTTGGTATTTCGGCTCTGGTCGGAATCGGGTTCGGAATTTACCCGGCAATGCGAGCAGCGAAAATGGACCCCGTGGAAGCCTTACGTCATGAGTAAAGGTCTCATAAAAATCGATACGAGAGATCGAAGTTTAAATCAATTCCAACTTCGATCTCAAGACCACCCACTTACTGATCGTTGGTTTTCCTGGTGAACTCCTTTTGCCGAGATATATCAATATAGACTTCAGCTATTGGCTCCGCTTTGCGAGTCAGAATGGATTCACCCGAGGTTGTTCCCTGAATAGACGCTTCTCCGTGACTGTAGATCCGATATACATCTCCGACTTTTTGATAAAACATCTCAAATCCTCCATAAGGATCCACCGGCCATTTTCTTTGAATATCTCGTGGAAATTTTTCTAATGTGGAAGGAGGTTGTTTTCCTGTTTCCAAGCGATATTTTTCAATCATGACTGCCGCTTTCAACGCTCTGAGATATGTCTCAGCCAACGCAAATCGCTCCGTCATTTGATATACACCCGGCAGTTTCAATGTGGAGATAACAGGACGATTTAATCCAATCCACGAATCTAAATTTGGAGGGGCTGACTGGCTGGACCAAGCAACGTCTCCTCCAGTAGCAAGCAAGGCATTTTTCTGACGTTCCACCTGTTTCAACCTAGCTGGATAACCTTCCTGCATAGTCGACTCCAGCGCCTCCATCTGAGACTGAAATATTTCGAAATCATTCACCAGCTGGGAACTTACCGAATCCAGAAGATCTGATCTTTGCTGACCCGAAAATTCTTCTCCAAATGGCGCCTTAAAAACCTGGAAAAGCAAATTTGGATTCGAAAAATAACCATAGGCTTGAACCCGGTCGCCTTGAATTGCTAACTGCAGAGATTTCTCAAGGTCAGAAATTTCCAAACGTCCGGACCACCGTTCAAGCAAAGTTAAATCAGGACGCCATTTCTGGATCCACTGTTCCATACTGCGAAGCGCAAACCTCAAAGAAGCCACTCGTGTCGCCTGAGCCAGAGTCCAGGGTTGTTCCTGCATGGAATTCGAAAGCAGCCATTGCCGATCGATTGATGTGATCGCCTCCAGAGCATCTCCTCGATGAATCCATAATAGACTGTTCAGTCTTAATAGATAGCTGAGTGTTCTTATCGCAGTCAGATGTTGATTAAATTTCTGACTGCCTGGACCTTCATTCCACTCCAGAAAAGCGCGACTCTCAGGTGTAAGTTCCATCAACTGACCTAAAGAATCCCCAGAATTCCGGATAGTTTCAGCTGCCTCAGATTCCCAAATTCCCCAAACACTGTCCTCCGGAGAGGCATCATACGGATAACGCTGAACTAACTCGATTGCTCTCTCTTTCAAATCAGCATTCAACCATTGAGCCGATCTCTGAATCCGCACCAAAGCATTCAAATTATCTTCAGGCTTCGTAAGCTCCAGGTCTTCAATATTGGTAATCTGACCCGCATCGGCCAACGCCTGGATCTGCCTTTTCACTTTCTCAGTCGAAGACAGAAATAGCGTAAATCCTTTTCCTGCTGAGTCTGAACCTCCTGAATTTAACGCCGATACAATCAACAATCCAATAAGGAACAACGGAGCCAAGCCAAATGCAGCCGCCACACCTGGTCGCGCCTGAACCCATTCCAAAAAGTCAAACCACCACTGAAAACCACTTTCAGGTTCCTCTTCCTCTTTCCCCTCCAACTTTAATGGATTATGCTTCTGGTAACATTTGGCGCAAAACCAGTTCCCTAAGGGATCAGGATACCTGGGCTGGTTGGATACATCAGTTCCGCAGTCTTTGCATTGATATTCCATAAATGTGATCGAATTTCTTGAAATGCAGTCGTCTTAAGAACGAGACTATGAGTTGTAATTGATTGAAATTGGACTGCGATTAACACCGCCTTGATTCAAGCTTCATATAAACTTACTCGCTAATCCAGCAAATTTTGATCAGAATCAACTTAACATGAAAGTTGAAAAATTAAAGATCACAATCTGGGCCTCCCAACCAGAAAGAGCCGTACAGTTTTATCAGGATTGCTTTGAAGGCTCCATTGTGCGCCAAAACCCGCATATTACCGAACTGAATGTTGCTGGAGGTTTGATCGCCATTCATGGTGGAGGAGAAGGAAAACAAACCTGGACCGGGATGACAATTCAGGTTGATGATGTCGTAGAAGGAGCCAGAAAAGTAGTTGCTTGCGGTGGAATTTGTGAAAGAGAACCGCAGCCTGAAGATGACGAACCACCTCATCTTGCAATGTGTGAAGATACAGAAGGCAATCAACTCATGCTATCACGTGCTCGCAGTTAGTTGTTTCATATAAAGTAAGCCTCCACTGAGTGTCTTACTTTGCAACACCCTTCTGAACAACATTCAGATTTCTAAATGAAAATTAAAGTCCAAAACACTCAGATTCACGCGCTGAACATGAAAGCGCGAATGCCGTTCCGATACGGTATTGCATCATTGGAAGCTTTGCCTCACCTGTTTGTTCAGGTGGAAATCACGATTGATGGAAAACCTTTCCACGGGATCGCTTCGGATGGCTTGCCTCCTAAATGGTTTACCAAAGATCCCGAGGCGGCTTTCGAAAAAGAGCTGCAGGATATGATCGATGTCATTCGCCATGCGTGTGAAATCAGCTGTGAACTGAACTCTGCAAACAACCTGTTTGAACTCTGGGTGCAGCTTATGGACGCTCAGGAATCCTGGGCAGACGAAAAAGGGTTTCCACCTTTATTAGGGTTCTTTGGAGTCAGCTTGATTGAACGCGCCATAATGGATGCCATTTGCCGCGCTCAATCACTGAGTTTTCACCAGGTATTGAGATCAAACGGATTCGGAATCCGCCCTGGCGCCTTTCATAGAGAACTCAAGGATCTGGATTTTCAGAGAGTTTTTCCAGAAACTCCAACTCAGTCAATGGCGATACGGCATACCGTTGGACTGACGGATCCATTATTCGATAGTGACATTTCTTTAGATGATCGTCTCCATGACAGCCTTCCTCAATCACTCACAGCATCAATTCAAGCCTACGGTTTAAAATATTTTAAAATTAAAATCCGAGGGCAACTGGACGCCGACCTAGATAGACTGATCCGATTATCTGAGGCCCTAAGTCGATGCTGTGGGTCTGACTTTCATTTCACACTGGACGGCAACGAACAATATCAAAACATTCAATCATTTCGCGAGCATTGGGATGTGTTTCAAAATGAAACGCGCTTAAAAGATTTCTGGACCAGCCTCCTTTTTGTGGAACAACCTTTGCATCGAGATCACGCTCTGAATTTGTCGGTTCAAAAAGAACTTTCGCAATGGCAGGAACGCCCGATGATGATTATTGATGAATCGGACGCTGAAATTTCAAGCTTACCCGAAGCGCTTAAGTATGGGTACTCCGGCGTCAGCCATAAAAACTGCAAAAGTGTAATCAAAGGAGCTCTGAACGCGTGCCTGATTGCACACCGATGTCATGAATTTCCAGAAAAGAAGTGGCTTCTTAGCAGTGAAGATCTTGCCAATGTCGGTCCAGTTGCATTAACCCAGGACTTTGCCGTGGCTGCTGCTCTGGGAATTCAGCATTCCGAACGCAACGGACACCACTATTTCGCCGGACTTTCGATGTACCCTGCATCAATACAAAAAGCAGTGTTGGATGAGCATCCAGACCTGTACCACAAATCTGAAAGTGGGTTTCCAACACTCAACTGCCAAGACGGGCATGTTAATCTCACGACAGTAAACCAAGCCCCATTTGGTTACGGCCTGGATTTAAACACTGCCCATTTCACACCCATTCAGGAATGGGATCCGGCAACCTTGAAGGAATTCTAGGAATTGTGAAATTGGATGTGAAATTGGACACCCAAGAACATCATCGTGATATTAGACATCGTGATATTAGACATCGTGATATTAGACACCCAAAAACTTAATTCAATTTATTTATCCTTCGACCAATCCCTCCAGATCCAGCGCATTGTTTCTGGAAAAATAGCTCCACCGTGTTGGCCATTGTGAGCGCCATCGCCCCAGACCATTTGGTAGTCATAATCCGAAAATTTCAGCGCTTTCTCCATCTGCATGTTGGCTAACGGCCAGTTGCCGTGGCGATTGTCCAGGTCATTGGTTCCATCTTGCAGAAATACCCTTATTGGTTTGGGTTCAGTCTTGCGAATCAATGCAGGATAGACATGACCACCGCGGATATTCGTGAAACTTCCAATGTGACTGACAACTTTCCGGAAAGCATCAGGGCGTTCCCAGGCAACCGTCCAAGCGCAAATCCCGCCTGAACTGATCCCACAGATGACCCGCATGTCAGGATCCTCTGAGAGTTTATACGTCTTCCCTAAATGGGGCAGCATTTCGTCCAGTATGAATCTTGCATACTGATCACTAAGAGTATCGTATTCGAAGCTACGATTGCTTCCACGCCAGGGGTTCTCAGGCAGAGTATCGGATTTATGACCTGGATTGATGAACACCCCGATCGTGACCGGCACAACTCCCTGATGAATCAGGTTGTCAAAAACAACTGGAACACGGAAATCGCCATTTTCATTAGCATACGTGTGTCCATCCTGAAACACCATTACAGAGGCTGGCTCACATCCGGTATATTGCTGCGGGACATAAACGAAATACTCTCGAATAGTTCCTGGGAAAACCTCGCTTTGATCCCAGACATACTTTGTCACCGTACCCTTGGGAACTTCCGGCTGTGGATAAGAATCAGGACCATGAGTCCAATCTTCTGCATGACTGCAAATAGCAGATGAATAAATCATCGCAAAAGCCAGAATTTTCGTGAATTTACGCAAATCAAATAAGTGGAACATGATGTTTTCATAACCCTAAATGCTCCGAAAAACAAACCTTTACGTGCGACTGTCCTATATCTAAACAGGATCACGCAGATGGCGTTTATGTTGCACTCCCGGAGCAAATCTCGCCGAAAAGGGCTCATAATTCGCTGGATGGCAGCAATCTTGCATTGAATTCTTGGAATAAAATAATCTCAAAATGAAAAAGATTGATTCCCGGTGTTTCAATCGCGTAATTTCTATTTTAGATTCAATTTCGAATCTAATATGGAAGGGTGGCTGAGTTGGTCTAAGGCG